>NZ_JAUBWA010000125.1:0-21193 GCF_036702825.1 Microcoleus sp. A003_D6
ATATAGTCCAAATAAAAGTCCATGACAGCAAATGTATTGTTTGTTACATTATACACCATAAAGTCAGGAGAGCCATAACGTGCAGCGGATGAAATGCGATAAAAACGCCAGCCTTGCTTTGCTAGACTATCAGCAGGGAATGCTGAAGTTGAGCGGCCAGCACGAAGAAATGATTGTAGTGCGGTCTAACGGTTCTGTAGAGCGGTTTGATACGCTCGATTTGGGTTTGCCGATCGGGCTGGATGCAGATATTGCTGAATTTTGCTGAAACAATTGTGCAGTTGCATTCAGGAGATGTGGTAGTGCTTTACACTGACGGGATTACAGAAGCTAAAAATATGGATAAAATGCTTTACGGTTTAGACCGGTTAATTGAGGCAGTACAGATTAATTGGCAGCGAACGACCGGAGAAATCAGGCACGCTGTAATTAAGGACGTGCGATCGCACATCGGCGAACAAAAAGTTTTTGATGACATCACATTGCTGGTGCTCAAGCAAAAATAGCTAATTGCATCTCTATTCTCAAGTTGAAAATAGATTCAGTAATCTTCCTCATCTCAAAATTTACCTCTCACATCGATATGATTCAGATTTTCGGCGATTTCATCGAGCAGTCAGTTAGCCAAGAATACTTAATACTTGGGTTTTCCCCGAGTTCGATTCCCATGAAGCAGCGGTGGCGGAACAACGGTTTGTCGGCGGATTTTCTGGCTGACTACTTGGCGACTTTTTATCCTGGAAACGAAGACGACCCCTCGACAATTGAAAGACAAGCTGAAATAAAAAGTGCTGTTAGCTACATTGCTAACGAGTTATTAGAAAATGCGATGAAGTTTAATGATGAAACCTCGGAGTACCCGATCGAAATTAAACTGCAATTAGATAGCGACAAAGTGATTTTCTCAGTTGCTAACAGTATTCATCCGCAAGCTGTGGGTGAGTTTCAGGCTTACATTCAGCAGTTGCTGACCTCCGAGCCGAGCGAGCTGTACATTCAGCAGTTGGAAAAAAATGCTGCTGACAACAACTGTACTGATTCTGGATTGGGCTTGCTGACCATGCTCACCGATTATACCGCCAAAATAGGCTGGAAGTTCAAGACCGTGCAAAAAGACCCGGAAGTAATTGCGGTGACAACTATGGTGCAATTGAGAGTATAGGCCTGGTGGGCGATCGATAAATATCTAAGGGATTTTTTTGTGTGGCAATGGAAATTAAGACAGAAGATTACCGGATCTGTTACGATCCATCAACGACAACCGCGAGCTTTGTTGGCTCTCTAAGGCTTAGCGGGCCTGCGGAGTACGCGCCAATAGTGCAGTTGCTGGGCGAGGTGGCAGATGTCGAACCGGCGAAAATTACCCTCAATTTGCAGCAGTTAGAGTTTTTGAACAGTTCTGGCATCAATATGCTGTCAAAGTTTATTATCGAGGTGCGCAAAAAAGCCGGGGTGCAAATCGCGGTACAAGGCTCTCAACGCATAGCTTGGCAAGGTAAATATTTGAAGAATTTGCAGCGCCTGATGCCGGGATTGCAGTTGGAATTATTATAGACACACGATTACTTTTATTGTGCGGGCTGTTGAGCAATTTTCTGTTAGTCGAGGCGCCAATTCTCGGGTTATGCTGGAAGAAGAACCATCTAGAGAACACCTACTTTTAGAGATAGAAAGATTGCGCCAGCAAGTGGAAGACTTGAAGGAGGAAAAAGCGGATCTGGAAATCTTGCTGGAAACTACTGCTGAACATTCCGATACGGTTGAAACTGAGTGGCGATATCGGGCATTGGAGGCGGTGCGGGAAGGCGAAATCAAGCTAGCTCAATTTTTGGAAGCGATTCCGATTGGCGTGGCCGTGCTCGATTCTCAAGGCAGACCTTACTACATCAATCACGCGGGACAGCAGTTATTCGGTCAAGGGGTTTTGCCGTTAAATAACGTTAATGATTTTTCAGAAACTTATCAAATTTATATCGCGGGAACTGATACTATTTACCCTTCCGAAAAATTGCCCATCGTCCGAGCTTTGAGGGGCGAAAGCGCGACGGTTGATGATATGGAAATTCATCAAGCCGACAAGAAAGTTCCCCTGGAAACTTGGGGAACGCCAATTTTTGACGACACGCGCAAAGTTGCTTTTGCGATCGCAGTTTTTCAAGATGTTACGGAACGCAAACAATCTGAAACAGAGCGCCATAATTTTATTAATAAACTATTTGAACTCAATCAAAATTTGGAAAAATCTCTGGATGCCGAATCAGAATTAACTGATGCCTACGGGCGATTTGTGCCTCATCAATTTCTAAATTTGTTGGGATATGAAAGTATTATTGATGTCAATTTAGGCGACCAAGTGCAGGAGGAAATGTCGGTGCTGTTTGCGGATATCCGCGACTTCACGACGCTTTCGGAAACGATGACGCCGCAACAAAATTTTAATTTTATCAATGCTTACCTTTCGCGGATGGAGCCTGCAATTACTAGCAATAACGGCTTTATTGACAAATACATCGGCGATGCAATTATGGCTCTGTTTAGCGACTATGCAGATGATGCAGTGAAAGCGGGTATTGCGATGCTAAATGTCCTGACTGATTACAACAAACACCGTCAAAGTGTCGGCTACATCCCGATTCAAATTGGCATTGGTATCAATTCGGGTTCTTTGATGCTGGGGACAGTCGGCGGCAAAAGCCGAATGGACAGCACTGTGATTAGCGATGCTGTTAATTTGGCATCTCGCATTGAAGGATTGACCAAAGATTACGGCGTACCTCTGTTAATTTCTCACCAGACTTTGGAACGGTTGCGAAATCCGGCTGATTATGCTATTCGGATTGTGGATAAAGTACAGGTAAAAGGCAAATCTCAATATGTCGTAGTCTATGAAGTATTTGATGCCGATCCTGCGGAAATTCTGTCTGCCAAGCTAGCGAATTTGCCTGTATATACTGAAGCTATGTTACTGTGCGATCGCAAGGAGTTCCGGGAAGCGGGAAAATTGTTTGAAGAGTGTTTGCGGACAAATCCGAGCGATCCGGTAGCTCGCATTTACCTGAAACGCTGTCGGGATTGGCGATCGCTCCTCAAAGGAATTTAAAGCAAGTCATTAGTCATTAGTCAACACATCAGACAGTTTTTGATTGCCAACTGTAGAATGACGGTTCCAAGGCGATCGATATCAGGGCAACCCTTGCCGAGGCAAAGGATATGGGAAAACCAAGAGTTTCAGACTAGGAACTCAAAACGCCAGGGGAGGCGATCGCACTCGCAGCCTCAGAAATCAATCCGGTTTCTGACTATATTGCTCGTTAATAAACCTAGAAGCTTTGCGAAAAACCAAGTTTCTAGCCCGCCCATGAATAAACCCTGAAACTCTGCGGAGTTTTGTGATAATATAATGAGTAATTTGGAGTGTCAAAAAAAGACGATGGGAATCAACAAGCAGCAGCCTAGAATATTTATAAAACCTTCAGTGATTAAAGCGATAGCTCTGTTCTGTCTGTGCTGCTTGTTAACTGCAAGCTGCGGACAGAGAACCAATCGCTCGCCTAATTCGACCGGCGAAAATGCTAATAACCGCGTGACTATTGGCACAACCTTGAAATTGCGGACGATCGACCCTGCGGACGCTTACGAAATTATATCAGGGCAACTGCTGCAAAATTTGGGCGATACTCTCTACACTTACAAGTCGGGAACTACTGAGTTAATTCCCCACTTAGCGACAGCAATGCCAAAAGTTAGCCAAGACGGATTGACATATACAATCCCCTTGCGTCAAGGCGTTATTTTTCACGACGAGACACCGTTTAACGCCGCAGCAATGGAGTTTTCCTTGCAGCGGTTTATCAAAAATGGCGGCCGTCCGTCTTTCTTGTTGAGCGATGCAGTAGAATCGGTGAAAGCTACGGGCGAATACGAATTAACTTTTCAACTCAAAAAGCCTTTTGCTGCTTTTCCTTCCCTGTTGACATTTGCCGGTATTTGTGCAGTTTCTCCGAAAGCTTACGAGATTGGGGAGGGTAAATTTAAACCCGATACGTTTGTAGGAACTGGACGCTACAAGTTGGCGAAGTACGGCAGCGATTCTCTCAAGTTTGACGTGTTTGAAAAGTATTGGGGAGAAAAACCCGCTAATCAAGGAATTGACCTTTTGCTGCTTTCTAGTTCGTCAAATTTGTTCAATAGTTTTCGGACTGGTGGAGTCGATGTGGCTTATTTGTCTCTGGATGCAGACCAAGTTCGCAGCTTGGACGAGGGAGCAAAACAAGGGAAATGGCAGGAAATCGCGGGGGAAAGCAGTACGGTTAGTTACATGACGCTGAATACCAAATCTAAACCGCTGGATAAGTTAGAAGTGAGACAGGCGATCGCCGCAGCGATGGATAGGCCCCTGATTAACGATCGCGTACTGCGGGGACAAGCACAACCGCTTTACAGTCTGATTCCCACAACCTTCGACGTTCAAAAACCGGTTTTTAAAGAACTGTACGGCGATGCTAACACTGCAAAGGCTAAGGAACTTTTAACGAAAGCGGGATACTCGGCCGCAAATCCTTTTGTCCTGCAAATTTGGTATCCTTCAGCTTCCACAAAACGAGCTTTAGTGGCGAGTACGATCGAGGCGCAAGCTAAACTCAAAATGGACGGGATAATGCAGGTAGAAATTAACAGCGTTGAATCTCCGACTTTGTTTCAAAACATAGAGAAGGGGATTTATCCTGCGGTTTTAGTTGATTGGTATGCCGACTTTTTCGACGCCGACAATTATATTCAGCCGTTTTTGGATTGTGCCACAGGTTCGGCGGCTGGGGGCTGTGAAAAGGGTGCTAGTCAAGGTCAGGGTTCGTTTTATTATAGCGATCGGGTAAATCAACTGATCGACAAACAGCGCAAAGAACCAAACCCGCAAACCCGCAAAGCCCTTTTTGCTGAGATTCAAGATATACTAGGTCGAGATGTACCTTTCATCCCCCTTTGGCAGGATAAAGACTATACCTTTGCTCAAAAAAACGTGACGGGTGTCCGTCTGGAACCGACGCAATCCTTTCCCTTTTGGTTCCTGAAAAAGCAATAATTCTTTACAAGAATTGGCTGGATTTGAAACATTCATAATTATTGCATATTTTGTGCAAAATAGGGTGATGATTGTCACAGTTTATCGAAGAGACCGATCACCCTACTCTCTCAAAAGATGTGGGATATTATTAAAAGGAGAGAGATATTGTTGAGGGTGGTATATGAAATTTGGAATTTTAACAACAACAGGGCTGCTAATTGCGATCGGTTTTGCCTCTGGAGTCAAAGCAGAAAACGTATCACAAGTCAAGCAACTATTAGAAACTAAAAAATGTAGCCAATGTGACTTGACAGGAGCGCAACTTGCTGGTATGAATCTCAGCGGAGCAGACTTGAGCGGAGCAGACTTGAGCGGTGCAAATTTGAACGGCGCTAACCTCAACGAAGCCAAACTGAACCAAGCAAATCTCAAACAAGCTAAATTGCAAGGTGCGAGTTTAATTGGGGCTAAAATGCACGGGGCTAATTTGGAGGGTGCTGATTTGAGCCGCGCTAACCTGAGTCTGGCGGGTTTAGTAATTGCCAGTTTGAAAAATACCAACCTCACCAGCGCTAATTTAATCGGCGCTAATTTAGAAAGTGCAGATTTGGCGGGTGCGAACCTGAGAAATGCTCGCCAGTCTGTAGCGAATTTAGCAAATGTCAGCCTCAGAGGTGGCAGTTTGTCGGGAATAGACGTACAGGGAGTCAACTTGCGGGATGCAAATTTGACCAATGCAAATTTGAACGGTGCAAATTTGAACGGTTCGGACTTGACAGGTGCTAATTTAAAGAATGCCAATATGGCAAATGTAGATTTGAAAAACGCTTCTTTGCCGTAGGACGATCGCCACTTGCTATATCAAATTCCGGTGATTAACCAGCTTAATATAATGTAGGGGCAATTTGAGAATTGCCCCTACATTTTTAATTGTAGGATTTATCTGGTTTCCGGTCGCTGCGTGGGTCAATCGATTTTAGATTTTAGATTTTAGATTAAAGAATTGAAGCATTGACCCCACGGATAAATTCGGGGGCGCCTTTATCGGATACAGGTTTTTTATTTCTCCACGGATGAATCCGGGGGCTTGTATCCTGGATGCTTTCGGTCATTGTTCGGTGTGCGAAGCTTTTCCCGGCATCTGCGATTGCTTCATAATTATGATGTCGGATCAATCTTCCTCGCGAGCATCTTGGGCGAAGCGGATAATGTCATCATCGCCAAGGTATTCACCATTTTGGATTTCAATCATCACTAGGGGAATAACGCCTGGATTTTCCACGCGGTGAGGAGTATTCATGGGAACGTAGGTTGACTGTTTCTGCATGAGAATCGTCTCTTTGTCGTCGCAGATAACTTTAGCGGTACCGGAGACGACAACCCAGTGCTCGCTGCGGTGATAGTGCATTTGGGTGCTGATGTGATGCCCCGGTTTGACTTCAATGCGATTGATCTTGTAACGATCGCCCGCGTCTATGACTGTCACTTGACCCCAAAACCGGGTTTGTGTGCGATCGTCAATTTTTTCGATTGTGTCCACTGTTTCCACCATCCTGTTTATCTCGCTAACGGTGTCTGTAAAAATATCTGTAGTTGAAAGTATAGCAGGGATAGGGTAAGTGCGTAAGTGCGTAAGTGCGATCGGCTTCTGCAAGCTTCGCTAACGAGATCGTTTCTGAATTTTATCCTAGAATCCAGCTTTATGAAATTAATCGCCATTCGCGAGCATCCACAAACTGAGACAAATGCCCCACATTGGTTGTAGCAATCACCACCTCATTTCCTTGATTTGCTAATAATATTGCTTGAGCCGCCAGAATCACATCGCCGTCAAGTGAATTGGGATCTGCCGTTGGCCTTCCCCTCAGTCGCGCATCCGCCCACAACTGAGCCGCTAAAAGCATTACTTCTGTGGAAATAGGAAGGTATTCAATCCCTGTTTTGAGTAAATCAAGCTGTCGGATACCTGTCACCTTACCAGCACGAATTAACTCGCGTCGAACTTCATAATCAGCAAGTTCAGGGAGCACAGCTTTGTAGCCCCGTGACGGTAAAGAGTTCAGCCAAAATCTGCACTCCCGGCAAAGGGGTGTAGCTCTGGGATTTGTTATCATTCCCAGAGGGCCTGAATCTAAAATTACAAATCTGCTCATAATAATGATTCAGTTAAATAGAAACACCACCTTCATCTAAAGCCTTACTGAGAATTTCCCAGGTTTCTTTTTGCTCCTGTTCATCTCCTTCTTCATCCCACGAGCGCAGCATTTCGCTCAAAGCTTTCTGCCTTGCTGCATCCACAACTGGATCGGGGTTTTTCAGATCGTGCTTAACTTTTTCCCAAGCATCTACTGGTTCGGCTTTAATCATCACGCTTTCGCGAAACAGGCGAATAATCTCTAGTAAATTCGGCCAGTATGCTTGAGGAATTTTATCAATCTCCAAAACGAGCCATTCCATAGACGCTTTGGGCCCTGAAACAGAGCTAGCTGGAGGAGATTCGGTTTCTTTCCCCGCTACAGAAATAGCTGGGGATGCTTCCGATAAAACAGAGCTAGCTGGCGGGAGTTCGCTTTCTTTTACTTGTTCAGGCATAATTATCTCCTTGCTGTCACTTACTCTTTAGTTTACCAAAATAGTCTATGTTGAAATTTGTTACTCGTTAAAACTTGAATTTTACTGCTGGATGGATCGCCATTCGCGAGCATCCACAAACTGAGATAAATGCCCCACATTTGTTGTAGCAATCACCACCTCATTCCCGCCCTTTGCTTCCAATATTGCTTGAGCCGCCAGAATCACATCCCCGTCAAGTGCATTGGGTTCTGCTGTTGGCTTTCCTCTCTTTCGTGCATCCGCCCACAACTGAGCAGCTAGAAGCATTACCTCCGTAGTCAAAGGACGGTAGGGGATTTGCGATTTAAGTTCATCAAGTCGTCTAATCCCTGTCGCCTTACCTGCACGAATTAATTCGCGCCTTACCTCATAGTCAGCAATTTCAGGAAGCATTACAATGTAACCTTTTAGTGGCAAAGATTGCAGCCAGAGTTTACCCTCTTGATATAAAGGAGAGGCGGCTTTGGGATTTGTAACAATTCCTAAAGGCCCAGAATCTAACAATACTATTCTGCTCATGGACTATATATGCACCGGGTTTTCTTCTAGTGCCTTGCGGAGAACTTCAGCGGTTTCTGTTTGTTCCTGTTCATCTCCATCATCTACCCAAGACTGTAGCAGCTTGCTCAGAGCTTCGTGCTGCTGTAATGGATCGATAGTTTCTGGTTGTTCATCATCATCATCTCCTTCCTCTCGCCACGATCGCAATAATTCGATCGCAGGTTGATTTCTTTTGATCCTTTCCTCCTTTGACAGTTTAGTAAAATCTACGTTTTCGGGTGTCTGGGCGGGTTCCGATAATCCGGGCTTAACTGTCACGGTTTCCAGAAATAACCTCATCATTTTAAGCAAATTCGGCCAATATTCTCTCGGAGTTTGTTGAATTACACTGAGAAACTCTACCATTTCATTGCCAATGCGAGGTTCTGGCGTTGAAGTTGCTGTCGCTGGACTTTCACTGATTAAAGCTTGTTCAGACATAAGTTTTTTTCTCCTTTGTCGGATTTATTTAAATCAGCGGGTCGATCGATATCCTGGATGGGAATTAGAGATTGGCGATCGAACTCGCCTCTACATATATTGTAAACAAAAGACCGGGAATGATTAATCCAAATCATGGGAATTTCTTGAACCGCAGATGTCAGCGGATGAACACAGATGTACGCAGATAAATTAATTCTATCTGCGTACATTTGCGTTTATCTGCGGTTCAAAATAACCCTCTCAGTAAGCTTCGACGATATTACTTGCTCAACACACCATCGGGAATTCCCAAAATATCCTCAATTCGAGGCATATCTTCCAAAGCAATCACTCGCCCTTCATCCTCAAAACCCGCAATTTGATCGAAATTCAAATACCGATACAAATCACCCGCAAAAGGATCGATTCTCTTCGACACAATGTCATTGTATTCTTGGACTGTAGGAATGCGACCTAACAGCGAACAAACAGCCGCCAATTCCGCCGAACCGAGATAAACCTGTGCATCTTTGCCCATGCGGTTGTTAAAGTTGCGAGTAGAAGTTGAAAACACCGTCGTCGCATCTTTAACCCGCGCTTGATTGCCCATACAAAGACTGCAACCGGGCATTTCTGTACGCGCTCCAGCGGCTCCAAAAATGCTGTAATAACCTTCTTCTTTCAGTTGCTGTTCGTCCATCCGAGTTGGCGGACAAATCCACAGGCGAGTTTTCACTTCCCCTGCACCTTCCAACACCTTCGCAGTGGCGCGGTAGTGACCGATATTTGTCATGCAAGAACCGACAAATACTTCGTCAACCCGATCGCCCGCAACCTCACTCAACAACTTAACATTATCCGGGTCATTCGGAGCAGCCACAATTGGCTCTTTAATATCGTTCAGATCGATTTCGATGATTTCAACGTATTCCGCATCAGCATCCGCCTCCATCAACACCGGATTTGCCAGCCATTCCTCCATCTTCGCCACCCGGCGCATCATCGTCCGCGCATCTTCGTAGCCCCGCGCTACCATATTTTTCAGCAGCGCGACATTGGAACGAATGTACTCGGAAACAGTCTCCACGCTCAATTTAATCGTGCATCCGGCGCAAGAACGCTCGGCCGACGCATCGGTCAATTCAAAAGCCTGCTCGACCTTCAAATCGGGCAAACCTTCAATCTCCATAATCCGCCCCGAAAAGACATTTTTCTTATTCTGTTTCGAGACTGTCAGCAAACCTTTTTGAATTGCTACATAGGGAATTGCATTCACAACATCCCTGAGCGTTACTCCGGGCTGCAATTCGCCCTTAAATCTGACTAAAACTGATTCCGGCATATCCAAAGGCATGACGCCCAAAGCAGCAGCAAATGCTACCAATCCAGAACCAGCAGGAAACGAAATTCCTAAAGGAAAACGTGTGTGAGAATCGCCGCCGGTTCCTACTGTATCCGGCAATAACATTCGGTTCAGCCAAGAGTGAATAATGCCATCTCCCGGCCGCAAAGCTATACCTGCCCGCTGAGACATGAAATCGGGCAATTCATGGTGAGTTTTGACATCCACTGGTTTCGGATAAGCGGCGGTGTGGCAGAAACTTTGAATTACCAAATCGGCGCTAAATCCCAAACAAGCAAGTTCTTTTAATTCGTCCCGCGTCATCGGCCCGGTGGTATCTTGCGAGCCGACTGTTGTCATGGCTGGTTCGCAAGATGTACCGGGACGAACGCCGGACAAACCGCAAGCTTTGCCTACCATTTTTTGTGCCAAAGTGAAGCCTTTGCCGGTATCTACTGGGATTGTAGGGCGGGTAAAAATAGTGCTGGGTTCTAGTCCTAAAGCTGCGCGGGTTTTGTCGGTTAAAGTGCGTCCAATTAATAGCGGAATTCGGCCGCCTGCGCGAACTTCGTCTAGAATTGTGTCGGGTTTGAGGGTGAAGGTGGAGATGATTTCTCCGGCTTCGTTGGTGATTTCGCCTTTGTAGGGATGGATGGTAATTACCATTCCTGTTTCCATTTTGGAGACATCGCATTCGATCGGCAAAGCGCCGGAATCTTCAGCCGTATTGAAGAAAATCGGGGCGATCGCACTTCCCAGAATATAACCGCCGCTGCGCTTGTTCGGCACAAACGGAATATCATTGCCAATATGCCACAGCACGGAATTAATCGCCGATTTCCGCGAGGAACCGGTACCGACAACATCGCCGACGTAGGCTACGGGATGGCCTTTTTGCTTCAATTCTGCAATGGTTTGCAGAGCTCCGGGCATTTTACTTTCCAGCATTACCAAAGCGTGCAGGGGAATGTCCGGCCGCGTGGTAGCATGAGGTGCTGGCGACAAGTCGTCAGTATTGGTTTCTCCAGGAACTTTGAAGACTGTAACGGTAATCGCTTCTGGCAACACAGGGCGACTGGTGAACCACTCGGCATCCGCCCAAGAATCGACTACCTGCTTGGCGTAGGGATTGGTATCGGATAAAGTCAGAATGTCGTGGAAAGCGTCAAATACTAACAGCGTTTTGCTCAAGGCCCGGGCTGCGGTGGCGCCAATGGCCGTTTCGGCATTAGGATTGAGCAAATCGATCAAAGAGTGGACGTTGTAACCGCCCATCATTGTCCCCAGCAGGTAAACTGCCCACTTGGGAGCAATTAGGGGGCTGTGGATTTCGCCTTTAGCAATGCCTGTTAAAAAACCAGCTTTAACGTAGGCAGCGCTGTCTACTCCGGGCGGGACGCGATCGCGCAGTAATTCTATTAAGGCTTCCTCTTCCCCTGGTGGCGGATTTTTCAGCAGTTCGCAAAGTTCGGAGGTTTGGTGGGCGTCTAGCGGCAGCGGTGGAATTCCCAAAGCGGCTCGTTCGGCTGCGGTACGGCGGTAAGATTCAAGCATTTCTCCTGTCTCCTCGGATAGTATTCGGTGGTTGGCAAGCCGGTGACTTTACTTTTGAGGTTGGGAGATTCCGCTGCACATTGGGTAAAGTACCTCGCTATAGCTAGTAAAAGTATAGTCATTTATTGCATGACATGGGAGGCGTTAAGTCCCTCCCCTTTCTGTTTTACTTTGAGCGGATTAACCCGCCTCGGCTGAACTACGCAGCTCCCTATCCCATCGCTGAAAGCATTTGGGATTGCTTTTCTAAGAATGTTGTACGAAGCATTCACATCGGAATTAATTAACCGACCAGTCGATGTTTTATACAATCCTCGTGAGATCCGTTTTCCAGTGAATACAGGCTCTTTTTCTGTTTTTCCATAAACAGGAATTGGGTCTAATCCCACAAAATTTGCTCTGGATGTGTAGGATTCCTCCTGTACAATTACCGTGATTCCTACCAGCCGAGCTTTGTATTCTAACATCTCAATTAATCGAGAGTGAGGAATGCTGACGAAATTTTGGTTTGTTTGTTTTCCTAGATTGATATCGGTTTTCCACTGTGCATTTTTGCCAATGACTAGCGTTCCAATTTTGTTCACTACCAAATGGTCAACGATCGCACGACTAGCATGATGCAAGTAATTATCAACTTTCTGATTGCGACAGCGAGTTAATCGCTGAATTCTGGGCGAGGTTTGACGATTTCCTTTTAACTGGGATTGCAATCGGGATTTGCGTTTATTGTAGAACTGGTTAATCGATTTTAATGGTCGCCCGTTAATCAACAAAGGGATAAATCCCGGTTGATTTGAAGTTAGCGCTACTAAATTGTCCAGTCCTAAATCAATACTAGCTACAGAGTTGGCATTGCTGATGGTGGACTCCGGTTCATCGTAAATTACCTCAATTACATAGGAATCGCATTTGGGAACCAATCTAACTTGGCAAATGCGATCGGGATTCACCTTGGTTTTAATTAAAAAATCTGTACCCGAAAGTTTAATAATTCCTTTTTTTAGGAATTTGCTGCTAATTTCTTGAATCGTGTAGGCGAGAAGGTTTCGCCCTTTAGTTTTATCTTTGTACTTTGGCAATTTTGGGCGACTCGTGAATTTTGAAGGGTCAGCTTTGTAAGCTTTAACGGCTTCAAAAAACGATTTCCAATTCTTGTCTAAGATTATCAAGATTTGCTGACTTACTTTGGCAGGCAAAGCCTTGTACGCTTCATGAGACTTCATCAAGCGGTTCATTTCATTGTAACTAACATAACCCCATCCATAAATAAAGCTCTGACGAATGACGTAATTGGCGGCATTGTAAAGGTTTTTGGACAAGAAAGCTAGTTCGTCTATTTGGGCGAAACGGTGTTCCGTTGATTTAATGATGTGCCTCTCTGTTAGCTGCATTTGAGACTTCCGTTCTTTGAGTTGTGCGTATTCCTTGTTCAACACTCATAGCGATATGATACCATTATTGTTTATAATTACTTATAAACTCAATGAAGTTTTACAATACAATTTCTGTCGGTCAACTTCTAGTTTTGTTGCCATAATATTTTTTAGTTGGGCGGGGGCGGGTTTGCGAGACTATTGGTTTTAGGCAATTATTGTTTGTAAAACCCGCCTCTACAAAGGGGGGCGGGTTTGCGAGACTATTGGTTTTAGGCAATTATTGTTTGTAAAACCCGCCCCTACAAAGCCCTCCTCGCATATTATTGTTTTTTTGCTCTCTTTCTTACTTAACAACTCCCAATTAACAAATATGGCGGTATGAATCAAAAGGCAGTCCCGTCCGCCGCTTGACATCAACGACTGATTTGTATGCGCCTTTTCTCTGCCTTTCTATAACTATTTTTTCGGCAACAACCCGATCTAAACCGCTTTCGATCAACTCTTCCGGCGAAAGAATGTTTAACCGTTTCCAAGTAAACTGCGATTCTTTTAGATAATTGTAGCTGAAGCAAATCATCGGGGCGATACGTCTGACGTGACTTTCGGGAACTCCGGCTATTTCTGACAACTCTTCGGCGTAGGTAAAAATGTAGCCTTCGTTTTGCAAAGATTCAATATCGTTGGCGTAGACGATCGGCAAACCCAAGATTCTGACCATATCGTCTTTGGTACACTCGTTAATATCTATTTTGCCGCGCACATTTGCTAGTTCTTCGGCATTTGTCGCAGTTGCAGGAACCAGTAAACCTCTGGGTGCGGTTTTGATGAGATAGCGCTTTTTCAAACTAAAAGCAGTGACAATTTGAGCGATCCAAACAAGCGTGCCAAAATTAGCAGAAGAAGATAGTGCTAGTGCTGCTAAAGTAATGCCAACACCCCATCCCATCCAACTGCGAATATTTGACTTTTGGCCTGCATAGGCGATCGCCAATCCGCCGAAGTAGGGAATAAAAGCATACCACACCCAGTTGGGAGTTTGACGCAGCCAGTATAAATCTTGAGACACTTTAATTTTATCCTTAAATAGTTGTGCTCTCACACTTTCTTATTTCACTCCCACTTTTTTAATAGTGGGCTTTTTTCTTCCTTCTTCCTTCTTCCTTCTTCCTTCTTCCTTCTTCCTTCTTCCTTCTTCCTTCTTCCTTCTTCCTTCTTCCTTCTTAATTACAATTCTCGCAGGAGTTTTTGGCGTTTTTCTTCATATTCTTCGGCAGTAATTGCGCCCATATCGTAAAGTCCTTTCAATTCTGCGATCGCCCCGGTTACATCTTTTGCCTCTCTGAGGGCATAGCCAGACGGCAACATTCCGCCATTGTACTGTACCTGAAAAGCTTGTTCCGACATCAGCAGCAGGCCGATAAAATCGAAAAATGCGATCAGTGACGGAATTAATGTCCAAGAAAATAGCAAGTATAATACCCCTGCTAAGTTGTTGCCCAAATAAAACTTGTGAACTCCGAAACCTCCTACAAAGAAAGCTAATACAACTGCTACGGTTTTATCTTTTACCATTTTTACTTTCCCCAGTTTTTTTATTTGAACTTCCGCGATCGACCTTTAACGATCGAGCTAAGTAATCTTACTGATTTTTACTCATTTATTTGGGTTTTTGCGAAACTTAGACATCGCAAAATACAGCAGAACTATACCGGCTTGAGCCTGTAGAACCACCAAGTAGCCTCTCAAGAAATAATTGAGTTCGCTGCCTGAATTCAGAGAAAATATTAAAATGCCCAAGGCTGCGTAGGGTGCGAAACGCATCCAACTCGGCGTTCCCTCTAACTTGCGGCTGTTCAAATTGCTCATTAGTGCGACCATCCACAAAAACCGGACAAGATATTACTTCTATCTTAAGACAAGTTTTTCCGTGTGACTTCAAGATTTGCGAATAAATTTAAGATCGGGTGCGCTGGGCGCACCTGCCGAACTCGCTAATTATCAAAATCGTGAAAAAAGCAAGGTTAATTCACAATTATTAACAACCGCCCGAATTAACTCGCGCCGCCGCCCAAAAGAAACAGACTCAGGAGAGTACCGCTGTTCCAAAGACTGTGGAGAAGCATGGGAGCGAGGAGATTGCGCGATCGCGTGTACACAAATCCCAAAACCGCACCCAAAGTCGCCAAAGGCAGAATCTCAGAGACACTCAAGTGAGCGACAGCAAACAAGAAAGCAGAAGCAGCGATCGCCCCCGAAACAGGCAAATAGCGAGTCAGAGAAGGCAGTAGAAAGCCCCGAAACACGATTTCCTCAAAAACCGGAGCGGCGATCGCAGCAGTGCCGAAAAACACCGCCAAAGCCACGTTGTCCCTACCTTCGAGGACGATCGGCAAAATCGGATTGCTGCCACCTTGTCCCTGCCACAATTGCTGATTGATCAGCGACACCAAAACTACCAAAGGCAAAGCAACAAAATAGCCGCCAAACCCCCACAAAAACCAATTTCCCCGCCAATTAATCCGAAACCAACCTTGCGGCAAAGGCAAAAACGACTTGACCGAAAAATACAGTACCGAAAGCCCCCCAGCCGACAGCAACAAATAAGTAGCAAAGATATAAAAAGCCTTTTCGCGCGGGTCAAAAGTAGCAGGATTGAGTTTCAAAACAGCCAGAGAAACAGGCAGCAACAAATAGGGAATCAAGATTTGCCCGACAAAGAAAAAGCCGACCACAAGCACCTGCCAAACAATCTCGCCATCCCAAGGCACATCCCAAGTCAAGCTCGCATTTCGCGCCAACAGCGGCCCCGAACCTGCTGCATCTAACTGCTTTCGCTGCAACAGCCACTGCACGGTCAAACCAACCAGCAAAACCGTGCCAATACAAAGTGATATCGCCGGAACGCCAACAATAAGTGCCAACTTTTCCACAGCTTGCTGGGCCGTTGCTTGCTCTGCTGCTTGCAGCGCCACCAGCTCTTTAGAACGTTCTTGCAGCTTGTAAAGTTGAGCGAGAGCGCGATAGCGAAACCAGCCGTCCAAAGACTTTTGAATGCGCGGCTCGGCATCCGGCAGCAGTTGAGCCGGATTGCTCCAAATTCCCGTTAAAACTCGAGCAGTAACTGCCGAAGAATCGTCATCAATTTTAGATTTGTAGCGCTCAACTAAATTTTTCCAAGTTTGGATCGCAGCCTCAGTTTTGCCGCTGCTTGCCTGCAAAATTCCTAAGCGCAAGTCAAGTTCGTTTAGCAGCACTGACTGTTGATTTGCCGACTCTGACAAAGCCTTTTCTCGATCTAGTTTCAGATTACCATCTTCAGACTTGGAGGCGACGGGCGACTGAATTGCTTTAAATTGTGCTTGATTTGTATCGAGAGTTTTTTGAGTCGAGTCTCGCGCTTCTTGATACTGCGTCAAAGCTGTATTTAAAGGATCTGCACCGACAATATTGTTGCGCGCCGAACTTAAATTATCACTCTGATTATTTTCTCCTTGCCACTCCGAGGCATGAAGCAGCAAATTTGTCTGGTAGAGTTCCAGCCGGCTTTGAATTTGCGGCTGGTTCCAACTAGCAAGTAAAGATAAACCGACCAGGGCGATCGCGATCGCCGTTAAAATACCTAAAATTACCCGCTTCAGTGTCATGCTTGCTTTTCCGTCCCGCGCGAATTCGTGGCTAAGTCTTTTCCGTCTCTAATCATAGGTCGTTGCAGCCGAGAGTATCCCCACAACTGGTAAAATTTCACTGGCTAATCTTTTTGACTCGCCTCGCACCCGAAGACTGGGTAAGGTGCGCACCGCGCACCCGCAGCGCGGTAACAGGCTAAATCTAAAATCTAAAATCTAAAATCTAAAATCGAATGACTCGCATTATCTTAGTCCGTCACGGCAAAAGCACCTACAATCAAGAGCGCCGCATCCAAGGCCGCCTCGATAAATCGATTTTGACAGAAGCAGGCCGCAGCGCCGCCCTGCAAGTAGGCGAGACACTCAGCAGTATCGCCTTTGATGCCGCGTACACAAGTCCCCTGCAACGAGCCAAAGAAACAGCCGAAATCATCCTGTCGCGCTTGACAAATCCGCCACAACTCCAGCCAACTGATAATTTGATGGAAATCGATTTGCCTCTGTGGGAAGGAATGCTGCGCCAAGATGCGATCGACCAATTCCCCGAAGCATATCAGCAGTGGCAAAAACAGCCAGACAAATTTTCCATGAAACTACCTTCAGCAGAAGGAGAAGTCGAACACTTTCCGGTATTGGCAATTTTTGCTAACGCCCGTCATTTTTGGCAAGAACTTTTATCGCGCCACCAAGACGGCACAATTCTAGTAGTAGGTCACAACGGAATCAACCGCGCGCTCATCGCCACCGCGTCGGAAATTACCCCGGATTACTATCAATCAATCCAACAGTCAAATTGCGGAATTAGCGTCCTTAATTTTGGATATTCCCCGATTACCACCGACGAGCCAGGAGAGCCAAAAAAGAAAGTTCCAGTTCAATTAGAATCGCTGAATTTAACTTCCCATACCGGAGAAATTTTCCCAAAACCGAGGGACGGACACCGGGGGCCGCGCTTGTTGCTGGTGCGTCACGGCGAAACAGACTGGAATAAAGCAGGTAAATTTCAAGGTCAAATAGACGTACCTCTCAACGACAACGGCCGCGAACAATCCCGGCGGGCGGCAGAATTTCTCAAAGATGTAAAATTAGATTTTGCCATCAGCAGTTCGATGCTGCGCCCGAAAGAAACTGCGGAAATTATTCTCAAATATCACAGCGATTTGCAACTGCAACTCCGCGACGAGTTGAGGGAAATCAGCCACGGACTTTGGGAAGGAAAGTTTGAATCAGAAATAGAACAATCCTATCCGGGTTTGCTCGATGAATGGAAAACATCTCCTGAAAATGTGCAAATGCCCGAAGGAGAGAATTTGCAGCAAGTTTGGCAGAGAGCGATCGCAGCTTGGCGAGAAATTGTACAATCTGTTTCTGGTACTGGAATTGTGGTGGCTCACGACGCCATTAACAAAGCTATTCTCTGCCATCTATTCGGTTTGGAACCGGAGCATTTCTGGAAGTTCAAACAAGGAAATGGGGCCGTTAGCGTGATTGATTATCCCCACGGCCCCGATGGTTTGCCGGTATTGCAAGCGATGAATGTCACAACTCATTTGAGCGGCGGCGTTTTCGACCAAACAGCCGCCGGAGCACTCTAATTAGTAAATTGCTGAGCGCGAACCCGTAGCGGAAGGAACACCGCTACGCTTCGCCCGCCTGAAAAATAGACCTCTTGCAAAAGTCCTTTTAATCAAATTTTGGGACGCTGCTCAAAGCCCATCCCACAAGAAAAAAGATTTTTGTGGAACGGGCATCTTGCCCGTTCCAGCTATTTTTGCAAGAGGTCTAATGTTTAAATTTTGATAACAACCCCGTCCGACGCTTAGGAAGTTCTTAACTCCTGAAACTAATACGGTCGATTGCTTATTCCTTCTTCCTTCTATCCGTTACATCCGTTACATCCGTTACAAAATCCGTTGCCGAACTTTCTTCTGCTATATGAGCCGCGAACTGCTACAAAATGTACGAGTGCTAGATCCAGTTTCAGGGAGCGATCGCATCGCTGATATTCTGATTGCTGAAGGTAATATCAAAGCAGTTGAGGAAAAAATTGCTGAGTTTCCCGCTGACACGGAAGTGCGGGATTGCCGGGGACTGATTTTGGGGCCGGGGTTAACTGATATCTACAGTCACAGCGGCGAACCCGGTTTTGAGGATCGAGAAACCCTGGAATCTTTGATGCAGGCTGCTGCGGCTGGCGGTTTTACGCGAGTGGCGATTTTGCCGGATACCTCGCCGCCTGTTGACAATTTGGCCGGTTTAGCTTTGTTGCAGCAACATATCCGCAATTTGTCGATCGGGCTGCCGCGTTTGTATTTTTGGGGCGCTCTGACAGCGGGCGTTAAAGGGCAGCAGATGGCTGAGTTGGGGGAGCTGGCCTCCCCTGCGATAGTTGGGTTTGCGGACGGTTTGCCGCTGTCTAATCCGGCTCTGGTGAGGCGTTTGCTTGAATATATCCAGCCTTTGGGCAAGTCTGTGGCTTTGTGGCCGTGCGATCGAACTTTGGCAGGAAATGGCGCGGCGCGGGAGGGTGCGGTGTCGGTGCGCTTGGGTTTACCGGGAATTCCGGCGAGTGCGGAAACTTCGGCTTTGGCGGCAATCCTTGAGTTGGTGGCATCTGCCGGCACTCCGGTACACATCATGCGCGTTTCTTGTGCCCGCAGCGTGGAATTGATTCGGGATGCGAAGGCGCGGGGTTTGCCGGTGACTGCAAGTGTGACTTGGATGCACTTGCTGTTGAATGTCGGGGCCATTTCAGGTAACTCTAAAGATTCCGGCGGGAAAAATGCTCTGACTGCTTCGTTTGGCTACGATCCGAATTTACACCTAGAACCGCCGTTGGGCAATCTCAGCGACCAATTAGCGCTGATTCAAGCTGTGAAAGATGGCGTAATTGATGCGATCGCGATCGACCACAACCCGCATACTTATGAGGAGAAAACTGTGGCTTTTGCTGATAGTCCGCCCGGGGCGATCGGCTTGGAATTAGCTTTGCCTTTACTGTGGCACGGACTGGTAGAAACAGGCGAATTTTCGGCTTTAGAACTGTGGCGAGTGTTGAGCTCCGGCCCCGCCGTTTGTCTCGGACAAACCCCCGCCACGGTTGCACCGGGAGTCTCTGCTGAGCTGATTTTGTTCGACCCGGAAATGAGTTGGACTGTTGATGGGCAAAGTCTGAAGTCGCGATCGGCAAATACGCCTTGGTTGGGACAGCAATTAGCGGGAAAAGTTGTGCAAACTTGGATTTATTGACCGTTGCAATTTAAATTCATCTGTTGTAGAACAGGCATCTTGCCTGTTTCAAAAAGTAGCACAGGCATCTTGCCTGTTTCAAAAAGTAGAACAGGCATCTTGCCTGTTTCAAAAAGTAGAACAGGCATCTTGCCTGTTTCTGGGACTGCTGCACGAGGTGACTCAGAAAAGAAGATAAATACATGATTGCTGCTTTTGATTCGTGGAATTCTCCACCGCAAAACCTGACATTGGATCAGGGCGAAATTCATGTTTGGCGCGTCTCTCTGGCTCAAACAGAATCTTGCTTGCAGAGTTTACAACAGACTCTCTCTACAGACGAGCGGACAAAAGCCGACGGTTTTTACTTTCCCAAAGGTCGATCGCAATTTATTATAAGTCGTGGCGCCCTGAGAGCCATTCTGAGTCGCTATCTTAACATAAATTCTCACATTTTGCGCTTTGACTACAATCCCTACGGCAAACCCTCTCTCATCGCCGCCCAAGGTGGAAATACCCTGCGTTTCAATTTGTCTCACTCTGGGGGAATGGCTCTAATTGCTATTACCAAAAATCGAGATATTGGTGTCGATATTGAAGGCATAAATCCCAACTTTCCTTATCTGGAGATTGCTGAAAAGTTTTTTTCAGCATTAGAAAGCTCTGTGCTGCGTTCGCTCCCAGAGCATCTCCGACCCACAGCTTTTTTCACCTGCTGGACTCGCAAAGAAGCCTATATCAAGGCAGTCGGCAAAGGACTTTCTATTCCCCTGAATCAGTTTGATGTCACCCTCGCACCAGGAGAACCAGCAGCGCTGTTAAATGTTCAAGAAAACCCCGAAGAAGCATCGAGATGGTCTTTAATAGAATTAATTCCCAGTTCAGATATGGTGGCCGCTGTTGCGGTTGCAGGAGATTGCTGGAAACTTCATTGTTGGGAGTGGACAGGGGAGTTTTGAGTTATGGTTCGTATCATTTGCCAAAATCACCTTGGCTTCAACTCAACAGAAATGACTAAAAAAATGCAACTGTATGCCAGATCAAATTCCATACAAAATCTCAGATATAAAATTTCAAGTCTAAAATCCTATGAGACTGTTCTCTTCTTTAGGACGCCGGACACTCGACGCTCATAAACCCGGTGAATCAGTGTATTTATTGTTACTAAAATCAAGATAGTTCCGATCGAGCGCGTTTCTCACTTAGAGACAAAAAAAACCGGATTTTGAGTGAATGTTATACCAATTTAATGTGAAGTTGCACATATCTCGATCCCCCTAAATCCCCCTTCTTAAGGGGGACGAAAGAGAAGAATCTTGTCCCCCCCTTATTAAGGGGGGCTAGGCAGGGTTGATTAATTGTCATCCTAGAAATAGGTACGTAGTTGGGCTTTAGCCCTCTTGAGACGTATATAGAAAGAGGGCTAAAG
>NZ_JAUBWA010000126.1:0-20896 GCF_036702825.1 Microcoleus sp. A003_D6
TTTTCATAATTTCAGAAATCGCGTATTAGCTTGTTTTTCTGATTAGATAAAATTATCACCACAAGTTCAGGAGAGCCTCACCGCAGACCCTACCCTAACAGAGACTATCCCTTATAAATGCGCGATCCTTTGAATAAAGCCAAGTATTTCGACAACCTCGCATCAGCCGTGGAAATTAATAATGAACAAAAAAAATAGTGAATTTCCTTATCAGTCATCAGTCATCGGTCATTGGCGATCTGTCACTAATTTACTTATTTATCATCAGTCACTTGCTAGGAGGTAACAGATTTTAACTTAAAAAACTAATGACTGACAACTAATGACTAATGACTAATAACTAAATGATAGTTCCATCAGGAATTGTGGCGTTTTTCAGGACTACGACAATGCCGCTGCGGATGTAAAAACCTTGGTTTTCTCTGTTGGCTTCTTCCACCCGGTCTTTATTAATTATTTGAACATTGCGACCGATGCGGGCATTTTTATCCACAATCGCGCGGCGAATTGTAGTATCTGCACCGATACCGAGGGCGACGCCGCCGCTGTCCAAACTCGAATGCCGTTCGGCGTCGGGTTCGTAGAAGTCAGCACCCATGACCAGGGTGTCTTGAATCGTACATCCAGCTTCAATGCGCGATCGAACTCCCAACACAGAATGGTCGATCCGGCACTGTTTGAGAATGCAGCCTTCAGCAATAATCGATTCAGTCACGTGAGTATCTAAAAGCTTAGTCGGCGGCAAGAAACGCGGGCGAGTGTAAATCGGCGCCTTTTCATCGTAGAAACTGAAAGGCGGCTGAGGCTGTTTTGTCAGAGCCATGTTAGCATCGTAAAAAGCCTCAATGGTTCCGATATCTTCCCAATAATCGTCAAACAAATAAGCTTGAACGTTGTGGTCTTTTGCAGAAGCCGGAATAATCTCTTTACCAAAATCAGTTTGGTTTGGAGATTCTTTCAAGAGTTTAATCAGAACTTCTTTTTTGAAGACGTAAATCCCCATCGAAGCAATGTAAGGACTTTCCTGAGCTTGCTGCGCGGTCAGTCCCAGTTTAGTAGTATCCACCTGCATTTGTTTGAGCGCATCGCCTTTTGGCTTTTCGCTGAAAGAAACAATGCGGCCGTTGTCGTCGATTTTCATCAAACCAAAATCCGAGGCCCGCTTCTCGTCCATTGGCAAAACCGAGAGGGTGATGTCGGCGTTGGTTTCGCGGTGTCTCTGCACAAACTTCTGGTAGTCCATGCGGTAAAGGTGATCGCCCGAAAGAATCAAGTATTCGTCAACGTCCCACTGTTCTAGCAGCGAGAGATATTGGCGAACTGCGTCGGCTGTCCCTTGAAACCAGTTGGGGTTTTCCTGAGTTTGCTGGGCGGCGAGCACCTCGACAAATCCCTCGGTGAAGCCAGAAAACTGGTAGGTGCGAGCGATGTGGCGGTTGAGGGATGCCGAGTTGAATTGGGTGAGGACGTAGATTTTGACTATTTCCGAGTTGATGCAGTTGCTGACAGGAATATCGATGAGGCGATATTTGCCTGCGAGGGGAACTGCGGGTTTGGCTCGCAGTTTGGTTAGGGGGTAAAGGCGGGTGCCTACACCGCCACCGAGGATGATGGCTAAGACTTTTTTCAAGGAACTTTCTCCCTAGGGTCGATTAACTCTTTAAGTACAGTGTCGGATGGTGAGGGCTTCTTGACAAGGGGGGGGAGCAAGGAAGTTTTGAGTTATGAGTTATGAGTTGAGTCGCTTACGCAGCAACCCGGTTGTTTAATCCAAATACTTCTTCAAACCCTGAATAAGAGTTAAAAAACCCGGTTTATGAGAGTTGGAGTGCGTCCCGGACTGGAGTTATGAGTTTTGAGTTGTGAGTTAAAATACTCATCAATAAATAATAGATATGTGAAAAATTTTTGAATTGTAAGTTAAAATACCCATCAATAGACCTCTTGCAAAAATAGCTGGCACGGGCTCTCCGGCCCGTTCCACAAAAATCTTTTTTCTTGTGGGATGGGCTTCTAGCCCGTCCCAAAATTTGATTAAAAGGACTTTTGCAAGAGGTCTAATAAATAAGGGCAGTTTAAGGAAAGAATAAGGTTCGGGGTTTTGGCTGTTAATTACAAGTTTTTTGGGTTAATTCCCCGTTCTCGCAATTTCTCCATCCAGGCTCGATCGCGCTGTTGTTGTTGTTCCAGGCCCGGCGATCGCGCCGTGTCACGCACAAAGCGCGCTTTGGGCTTGGGTTCGATCCCGTTCTTTTTCCTGGCGTTCCTGTTGTGCGAGTTTGTCCAACTCCACAGCAGTCAGCAAGCGTCGCCCGTCGGGAGGATAAATTTCTAGGTAGAGTAGACCTCTTGCAAAAATAACTAGGACGGGCTCTCCGGCGCATCCCACAAATTTTTTTTTCTTGTGGAATGGGCATCTTGCCCGTTCCAGAATTTGATTAAAAGGATTTTTGCAAGAGGTAGAGTCAGTTTTCAATCTTAGATTGACTGCAAATTTGTGTAATATTTTACAATTTGTCGATCGGCAAAATGGGATAAATGTCTATTCTCTACCAAAAGCTAGATCCGCTAGTAACCTCTGCTACTGTAGCCTAAGCCAGAAAAGCTAGGAAAAGTGTATGCAAATTCAAACGCCCGACTGGGTTAAACACGCCGTATTCTACCAAATATTCCCCGATCGCTTCGCCAAAAGCAAACAGCCCCGTAAACGCCTGCTGCAAAACTTCATGTGGGAAGAATGGCACGAAATTCCCACCCTCCAAGGCTACAAAGGCGGCGACTTGTGGGGCGTGATGGAACAGCTAGATTACTTGCAAGACTTAGGCATTAACGCAATTTACTTCACCCCCATATTTCAGTCGGCCTGCAATCACCGCTACCACACCCACGACTACTATCAAGTCGATCCGATGTTGGGCGGCAATCCGGCTTTTAAAGAGCTTCTAGACGCCGCGCACGATCGCAACATCAAAATCGTCCTCGACGGCGTATTCAACCACGCCAGCCGCGGCTTTTTCTTCTTCCACGACATCCTCGAAAACGGCCCCAATTCTCCTTGGTTGGATTGGTTTAAAATTGAAGGCTGGCCGCTATCCGCCTACGACGGCAATTTTCCTGCTAATTATGTCGGTTGGGACGGGAATCGAGCACTTCCTCAATTCAATCACGACAATCCAGAAGTGCGGGAATACATCATGGAAATCGCCGAATACTGGATTAAATTCGGCATCGACGGCTGGCGGCTGGACGTTCCTTTTGAAATTAAAAGCCCGGGATTTTGGCAAGAATTTCGAGAACGAGTTAAAGCAGTTAATCCCGAAGCTTACATTGTCGGGGAAGTTTGGGAAGATGCGAGAGAATGGCTCGACGGTAATCAATTTGACGGGGTGATGAATTATCTTTTTGCTGCGCCGACAATTGCTTTTGCAGCGGGCGACAGGGTTGATTTAGCTCAACTAGAAGGCCGTTCTTACTATCCCTATCCGGCGCTTTTTGCTAAAGAGTACGGCGACAAAATTCAGCACGTTTTGGAACTGTACCCGTGGCCGATACAGCTAACTCAACTCAATTTGTTAGCGAGTCACGATACAGCCCGGTTGATCTCAATTGCTGGAGGCGATAAAGCTAGCGTCGAACTCGCTAATTTGCTGCTGTTAACTTTTCCCGGAGCTCCCAGTATTTACTACGGCGATGAAGTTGGTTTACCCGGTGCTCTCGATCCCGATTCTCGCCGCGGTTTTCCCTTAGAAGCTCACTGGGAACTAGATGTTTTAGATTATCACAAGCAGTTGATAGCTTTGCGGCACAAATACGCTGCCCTCCGCACTGGATCGTACCAAATTCTGTTTGCTGAGGGAACGGTTTACGTTTTTGCCCGAATTTTGGGGGATGAGGAAATAGTTGTTGCTGTCAATGTCGCGACAGAAGAAGCTAATATTAGTTTTGAGGCAGCTAATTTGAAATCTCCTCACGAGAAATTGCTGTTCGGTAAAGGCGAGTTTGTGTGGAAAGGTGAAGGGGAAACTCGGGAGTTAGAATTGATGCTGCCGGCGCGATCGGGATTGATTTTAGGTTCGGATGATTAGTTGAAAATGTAGGGTAAGGTGCGCACCCAATATTTAGAGGCGTAAGGTGCGCACCGATAAATGTCGGTGCTCTTCCCAAGTTTTATTATGCTGCAACCAAGGCTGGTATTAGCACCGCATCAATGACATGAATGACGCCATTGTCAGCAAGAATATCGGAAATGAGAACTTTAGCATCATTGATTTTAATGCCGTCAGAAGTATCAATTCCTACCACAGAACCTTCCACTGTTTCAGCAGAACTTAGCTCAAGCAAGTTCTCAGTTAGTACCTCGCCAAACAAAATGTGATAGGTCAGAATTTTCTGGATCTTGGGTATGTCTTCCAGCCAAGAGGCAATAGTGTTCGTAGGAAATTTGGCAAATGCCTCGTCAGTTGGTGCTAAGACGGTGTAGGGGCCCGGACTTTGCAATAAATCTAACAAACCAGCAGCTTCAATCACAGTCACGAGTGTTTTGAAAGAGCCGGCATTAGTGGCAGTCTCGACAATATCAGCCATGATGTTTTTCAGGAGTGCAAATAGCAGAAAATGAATCGGAGGCGACAATCATTTTAGCAATTTACAAATAGCAGAAAATGAATCGGAGGGATGATGATTATTTTAACCATTATAAGTTAGTTGGGTTGTCCGCCCCGATGGCCCGGCCCGATCGACCTTTTTGGCTTATCCAGGGTTCGCATCCTCCCCCTTGCGGAAAAACTGCTTTAAAATCTCTCCGGGTTCTCTGTCCCAAGTGTCGATATGTTGGTAAATTAAACCGTCCTCATCCAGTTTGTAAGTAGAGTAGCCATTAAAAAAAATCCGAGCTTTCCAGGGAACCCGCAGGATGCCGCGAACAGTCCAATTTGCCACAATAGTATCAGGGGCTGTCTGACTGACGCCGTGCAGGTCGAAGTAAATCTCGCTAAAGAATAGCTGCCCGTGAAACCGCAAAGTCCAAAAGATAATGCGATAGTTGATTTTTCCTTTAAATTTGTTAACAGGGTCTTGAAAATAAACATCTTTTGTGTAGATGTCGTAGGAGATGTCTTTTTCAAAAAGCGTCGGGAGATCCGCTTTCAGGGTGTCTACTGCTTGTTCTACCTGCATTTGATATTCGATCGCGCTCAAGCTACCACCTTATGACACTATTAATTTATAACTTTAAATCAATAATCTCGATCGGCAGCCGGAGTATCACAGATTTGATACTTCATCCAGCTCTGATTTTAACTCTAATTCTATTATCCGCGCCGACTTTTCTGCTGACCCGGACTTGCGACATCGAAACCTTGGCACAGATTTGACAGAACACTCCCACTCCTCTCTTCTTCTCGCAGAAATCAACAGCGGCAAGCTGTTGATGGTAGATAGCCGTCGCCGGAACGGTCTAATTTTGATTAAACGCTTCCACGCGGAGTTTGCCGGGCCTGGGGCTGTGGTTGGGGGTGCTTTTGATGTTGACTCTGTGCAGGCAATTCCCGTGGGCGATTTTTGTTTGGTTTGCCCTCAATCTCCCGAAGAAAGACAGAAAGCTTTTGGAATTCGACGGCATTGGGTGCGGTTAACGGAACAGTTAACCGCAAAGCCAGCAGCTTTGGAACGCGCGCAAATGATTTTAACTCAGTTTGAACAATATTTTGATTCGGAAACAGTGGCACAAATTCCCGATGAAGCTTTGGCGCTTTTAGTCGGCGTATTTCCCGAAACCATTCGCGCGGCGCGACAAGAAAACGATCGAGGATGAAAATATTTTATCTATTTCCCAATTCTAGCCTGTGGCTGCAAACTATCGAATCAGATGCCAAATTAAGGACACCCTAACTCTTCTATCATCCGCTGACAATGCTGTGTTATACTAACCGACAAAGCATCCATATCGAGCGGAGTATTCCCTACAGGAAGCTTGGTGGCAAAAGTGCGACCGAGGTGCAATCTATCCCATACAGAAAGTTTTTGCCCTGCTCGCCCACTTCCAGGGTCATGTATCCCAAATCCCGATATTTCTCTATTCCAAACAGGGCTGAAGTGACGGATCAACACTGCTTCTCCCCATGAAACTAAATCGATTTCCATCGGCGCGACTTTGAACGCAAAATCCTCAATTTTTAGATTGTCTACAGCTTCAATAGATTTTCTATGCTCTGACAAGCGTCCGTAAAGAGTGTTGCCAATAGTTGTACGCCCCGTCCGACGACCGCCAGGAGCTGCTTTACCTACATATATTGGCAGACAGCACTTACTCAAATTTGCCTGTTTAATAAGGTTATACATTGAGAAGTCGCCCTGGTAGTACAGCAAATATGCTCCGCAATATTGGATCAAATCTTCCCTGACACGATCCAGTTCCTGAAGATTATAACAATTTTGCCTGCCACAGAAAGCGATTAAGTTTTCTTGTAAATCTGGCGGGACTCTAAATACTTCGAGCATGGAGTAAATTCTCAAATCTAAAATCTCAAATTCATTGACTACACTCTCGCTGTTCTAACTGTCTCCAGCCGCGATCTAATGCTAGAGGCAATAACTTCTGCCAAAGCGACTGGTACAGCATTCCCCAACTGCTTCATAGTTTCTGTCCAACTGTGAGGAAAGAAGTATTCGTCAGGGAAAGTTTGCAGTCTAGCAGCTTCGCGAAGCGTAAAGTAACGCACCTGTCCTGTGGGATCAACTAACATATTTTCTCCTCCAGGGACCCCGTGAACTCCTGCTTTTAAAGTTTTAGCTGGTTCATCTAACAAGCTGCCCGTATGGCCTGGATACTTTCTAGCTCCTGGTATAAAAATGTGATTTAGTACGCTGTTTTGGCTTTCTTTATTGCCTTCTTGTGGTAAGTCCGAAATGGCATCCCGCACAGTGCGCCAAGGCTGTTTTTCAGGTGGAAACAAGTTGAACTGAAGATTGAATATGCGCGAGGAAAGCTTGCTAGGTATGTCTGGACGATCGCTTTTAGAGATTTGATTGCGCTCCCAATAATTGCCAGTCACCCATTGCTCCCAATGCAAGGCTTCCTGAGAACAAGTCGGTTCAGGAAAAGACCACTCTAATCCTAAATCCGATCGAAAACCTACAATAAAAACCCTTTCGCGCTTTTGGGGAATGCCGTAGTCTGCCGCGTTGAGTAAGCGAAACACTACACGGTATGATAGTCCCTCACCGCGACCGGCGGTATGATGCTGTTCTAACCGGGACAGGTGATGGGGCCAATCCTCATCCAGTCTTTGTACAACTTCTGGATAAGTGAGTTGTAGGACAATATACTCAAAATATTTAGTGAAGGAGGAACGCAATAAACCTTTAACATTTTCGATAACAAATGCCTTGGGTTTGAGTTCTCGCACGGCCCGAAAAAAGTGCGGAAACATATTTCGATCGTCCTCACTCCCGCAGTGTTTTCCTCCTACAGAAAAAGGCTGACACGGCGGCCCTCCAGTTAGGAGGTCTACCCCCTCTTTGAGTTCTAGGGATGTAAAATCGAATTTAGCGATATCTGTCTCAAAAACAGACCAGTTTGAAATCGCTTTTATACCCCGCCGCTGATTTTCTCGAATTGTCTCGCAGGCATTTTTGTCCAGCTCGATAACTGCTTTGTGACAAAAGCCTGCTTTTGATACGCCTATTGCTAAGCCTCCTGCTCCGCTGAATAGTTCTACAGAGTTCATTATTAGCATTGTATTGAGCAAAGGTGGATATTAATTTTAATCTAAAACCGCTGCGATTCGATCGACTGTTCGCTGATTTTCCTCGGGACTGCCCACCGTAATTCGCAAACCTCCCCCAGTATGCCGAATTAAAGTACCTCGCTCTTTTAGCTGCTGCATGATTTGTTTGTGTTGAGTTTCTGCTAAATTACGATCGCCAGCTTTCACCCGCAGGTAAACGAAGTTAGCCGCACTCGGCCAAACTTGCAATTTTTGATGCTGAGTTAGCGCTGCAATTAATTTCGGTCTTTCTGATAGAGTTTCGGGAATGGTTGCTAGCAATAACTGCCGCTGCGCTAAGGCTAACTCGGCGGCAGTTTGCGAGAAACTGGGAAGGTTGTAGGGGAGACGGATTTTTTCTAAGGCGGCTGCGAGCTCGGGATGGGCGATCGCATATCCGACTCTCATTGATGCTAGTCGAAATGCTTTGGAAAATGTGCGTAAAATTATCCAATTAGGATGTTGGTGCAATTGGTCTGCTAAAGTATTTTGGCTGAATTCAAAATAAGCTTCGTCAATTACTACTAATATTTCTGACGGCAAATTTTCTAGCCATTCTATTTCATCTGCTGTCAAAGCATTGGCTGTGGGAGAATTGGGATGAACGACAAAGACGGCGCGCACGGGGGGATTTTGATTTTGGTCTATCGCCCTTTTAGCCTCCTCGATATCGATTTCAAAAGTCTCCTCTTTCCGCTGAACACTCACAACGGGAATTCCGAGAGTTTGGGCGATTATTCCATACATCGAAAAGGTGGGATTCGCTACCAAAATAGAGCCTTGCCCGCCTAAACAAGTAGCTATTAAGAGCGATCGAATTAGTTCGTCGGAACCGTTGCCTACAGAAATATTGTCGGCTGTAATGGCGGTTTTTGGCAGTTTAACCCCCCCTAGCCCCCCCTTGTTAAGGGGGGGGACAGGAATCGATTCGTTGATGTATTGGGCGATCGCCTCTTTCAGTGCTGCGTGGCCTCCGTCGGGATAGCGATTTGTCTCAATTAACTGCTGGTAAGTCCAAGCTAGCTTTTTTTTTAATTCCTCGGGCAAGTCGTAGGGGCATTCGTTGGTATCGAGGCGATCGATCGCACTTTCCGAGTGCGCTGGTTCTCCTGACGCGCCGCCCGGATGGGGAGTGTATGCGCTAAGTTCGGCTAAATCTTTTCTGATAAAGGGAAGCATGGTATAATTTACGACTTTTTATTTTAGATAATCTGCTTACAAGTATCTGAACTTAGCATAGAGCTTCTTCTATCTCGAAAGCAAGAGGAGAGGGGGGATTTAGTTTCTGTCGATCGATTGATGCGTCGGCTGGGGCAAATTGATTATTTTGATAAAGTAACTGCTGATATTTGGAGACCGAGTGTCAGTAACTCAGGGCTAAAGCCACTGAGCTTGTAAGAGAGATCAAGCAAGCTGTACTGACCCGCCTAAGTCTTAGCTGACTACGTTATTTAGGTCATAACACCGGTGAATGCGACGCTAGTTTTCCGCTCTGTTGTTTACAGTTAAACAGTTTTAAAGTCCCTGAAACAGTGCTGTAAGCCGAACAAGCCTTTATAACATTGGCAAAGCGAACATTACCCCGAAAGGGAGATTGAGGCAGCCATACCTCACCGGAGAGGCAACCCGACCTCTCCAACCCCGAAAGGGGATTCAAGGCGATTGAAATCGCCGCGTCGTTTTCCTCTCAAGACTAAAGTCTCGCTCGTTTCCCACTTACCGAACTTTTTTTTATGAAAGTCAAACCTTCCGATATATCTAAAAATACCGCCGCTACGCTGATAGCTTTGAGTTTGGCTGTTCTCCCTTCGGCTATGCCTGCCTCAGCTCAAACGGAGTCAGCTCCGGCACAGAACAATACGGATTCTAATCGAGTTATTCTAGACAGAACTCCCTTTCAAGAAAGCAAAAACGACAACAATCATTGGGGTGCTTTGGGTTTGTTGGGCATCCTCGGTTTGGCGAATTTGTTTCGCAAGGATGAACCCAAACGCTACCGCGATCCGATGGGCGAATAATTTTTAAAATGGCTATCGCACCAGCCAAAAACCCACTCAACTGTCCTGGATTCAAAAACCGGGTTTTCTACGAACGTACTGCATTATTGCCTTTAATCCGGCCAAAAAACCCGGTTTGTTTGATAATTAATGGTTACTTTGACCGCAAAGTTTATTCAATCGCGCCACAAAGCGATCCCGCCCAACAAACCGCTGACATTCGGTACTATTTTAACCTGCGGCGGTAAATCAAAAACAATCTTTTTAGTATTGCCGCCACCGATGTAAAGGCGATCGCAGTTAAAGAGATTTTGCAGAGAGGTGACGGCTTTTTCCAGGCGGCGATTCCATCTTTTGGAACCGACTGTATCTAATGCCGATCGCCCTAATTGCTGTTCGTAGGTTTCCCCTTTGCGAAACGGGTGATGTCCTAATTCTAGATTTGGCACCAAGATACCATCGACAAATAAGGCAGAACCGAAACCTGTGCCGAGGGTAATTACTAATTCTACCCCCGTCCCAGCAATTGCTCCCAATCCTTGAATATCGGCATCGTTGGCCACTCGCACAGGTTTTCCCAAGCGATCTTTGAGGGTAGTTTCGAGGTCAAAATCTATCCAAGACGGATCTAAATTCACTGCGGTTTTTATGACGCCTAGACGCACGACGCCTGGGAAACCGACGGATACTCGGTCAAATTCTCCTTGTCCGCTGGCTAAAGAGGCGATCGCCTCTAGTACGGGTTCCGGTTTCGGGGGTTGAGGCGTTTCTAAACGGCTGCGTTCCGTTTGGGGTTGGCCTTCACCGTCCAAAACCATAACTTTGATGCCGCTTCCGCCAATGTCAACGGCTAAGGTGCGAGTCGATTTATCTTTTTCAATCATTTGATTGTTAAAACTTGCAAGTTCATCCAATTTTACTTTAATTGGCAAAACTTTTGAATCGCTTCCCAAATTTGGGCTAGGACATTTCCCAAAGCATGATCGTCTTCTAATTCGATTAATTGCACCCAGGGACGGTTAGCGGCAAAATTTCTGCTAGCTTGAATCGGTATTATTGTATCATGCTTGCCGTGAAGAATTAACGTAGGGACTGACCGCATTAATTTGTGTTCAGGGTATTGAGCCATATCTGCCAAAAACTGATAATTCAGCGGCAGATAACGCTGTTCGCCGTAGTGGTAAACGGGCAAATATTTCTCAGACTGCCACTTTTCTAACTGTTGCTGTCCCAACAGCGGCAGCCAGTGGGAGATAAATTCAAAAGCCGGTGCTAACAAAACTATTTGCTTTACTGACAATTGTCGCTGGGCCAACCAAGCCGCTGTCAGTCCCCCAAAACTAGACCCAATTATGGTGACTCCCCCTATATTTTTTACATTTTCTGTCGGAGATTGTGAGGATTTGGTTGGCAAAAATTCTGTTTCTATTTGGTTTAATTGGCGGGTGAGAGTGAGACCAGAAAAATCGTTTTGATTGAGATCGGGAGTTTTTAGGTCAATTCCTAGGTAAGAAAAGCGATCTCGGAAATATTTAGCCTTAGCTGAATCGGGACTTGAAGCAAATCCGTGTAAATAAATATAACTTGAGTCGTTCTGTAGATTCATCCAAAAAAATTTATGAGACTTCTAAACTCATTATTTTAACTTAATATGAGTTATTAAATAAAAAATAAAACATTAAGTAGATGAACTTATATACTAGACCTCTTGCAAAAATCCTTTTAATCAAATTATGGAACGGGCTCTCCGGCCCATTCCACAAGAAAAAAAAAATTTGTGGGATGGGCCGGAGAGCCCGTCCTAGTTATTTTTGCAAGAGGTCTACTGATAGTCCGAAGAAATCAAGCACTGGCACGTATTTAATACCAATTTTACAAAAGAATGCAACAGTATTCTTTTTCCCCCCGCAATGCAGCGGGGGGGCTAGGGGGGGTCGAAGTTTGTTGCACGATTTTAGAGAAATGGTATAAATTGCTGCGTTTTTAGACTGCTTTTCCCAAGAGACAAAGCCATCGCATAGATTGGAGAAAAGTTGGGTTTCTCGATGCAGGTGTTTATTGATGTCTACCTGCTGACAATGAAAATCGCAGAGTGCATATTGCACACCCTGCGATTCACTCAAAACTACTCGTCAATTACTGAGGTTTTTGACCGTTTTGCATCCTGTTTCTAGCAGTTTCTCGGCGCTGCTGCATCAGTTGAGCTAATTGGCTGCGCTGTTCGGGCGTGAGCACTTCTCGCATTGCGAGTGTACTTTCAAATTGCACTTCTTCCAACTGCTGCCTCAAGCCGATTATTTGACGGTGTTTTTCGCGCATTTCGCTGGCATTTGACGTACCGGACATCATCGTTTCCAATTCTTGTCTGGCTTGGCGAACTGCTTGCATCCGCTGGGAAACTTGGTCTTTGTAGCGATCGCGAACTGCCTGCATTTTCTGTTTTTGGTCGGCACTTAAATTCAGTTTCTCGAACATCCCACCTTCCTTACCAGCGGGTCGATTGGGACGCTGATTTTGGGCAATTGTTTCCGGTTCTAGGGGATTGGGAACTGCTATTGCTGCGGCTGTGCTGCCGAGAGTCAGCATTAAAACGGCTAGGGAAGAAATGCGACGAATTGACATAAAAAATACCTCTTTGAGATTAGTGATTTGTTGGCGGTTCGCTATCAGGTGAAACTGGGAAATTCAACAAGTCTGTTTGCGGGCGTTCAGTCATACTTTCTTCGCTAGAATCATGCAGTACACCCTCCCAGTTAGTGACTAAAAATGCTTCTAACTTAGCTGTTTCATTGTCTGGCAATTGTGCAGTCTCAAACGCACGGTATCCAGACCAAAAAACTAGCAGGCTAGCAGCGATCGCAGACGACACAGCCCACTTGCGAAAACCGATCGTTCGCGATATTTTGCTAGACCGGGTACATTGCGACTCTCCTAGATAATTTAGCTTTTTCGCACCCGCCTCATTCCTATCTATTGCTGCTAAAAGTTTTTGCTCAAAATCGGGAGCAGCTTCTGGAAGGTTTGGGCGATGTTGCTTCAAGAAATTAACTAATTTTTGGTCGCTGCTTGGGTTATTCATAGCTCGCTGACACCTTCTTTTTGCAAAAATTGCCGCACAGCATTTCTGGCATAAAACACGCGAGATTTGACAGTACCTGCTGGTAGTCCCAAAATTTGGGCTACTTCTTTTTGCGGGATGTCTTCTAAGTCGTGCAGCACCAAAACGCTGCGGTGTTCAAAGCTCAATTGCTCCAGTCCCCGCTGCACTAAATCTTGATAGTGCAACTGCATCAAGTCGGATGTGTTATCTTTGAGAATAATCCCATCCATTACTTCTTGATTTTTGAGCTGGGAGTCAAAAGAATGCTGTTTAGCAAATGCTTGTCTTTGGTCGGAAGCCACATTCCAAGTGATTCGATAAAGCCAAGTAGAAAAGTTTTCCTGGTACTTGAGTTTGGGCAATCCTTTCCAGACTCGCAGGAATACTTCTTGTGCTAAATCGTCAAGCAGTGACGGGCCGCAGAGTTGATAAAGGGTTGACCTGACTTTGTGTTGGTAGCGTTTGTAAAGGTAGCGAAAGCAAGTGCGATCGCCCTTTAGACACTCAGCAACTAAGTCCGAGTCGGAACAGTCATCGGTTAAAACATTGGCTGACACACCTAACACCTGTGAAGTCTCCTCCACCAGTTCGTTATCTGAAGTGTTTAGACAGGACGATTTGGAAAAAGGTTCAAATAATTTAAAATATTATTTTGAGCATGAATCCGCTTGGGGTGGAAAACTGCGCCAATGTCAGCTACAGCCAAGATGCGTGTTCCACAACAATTAACAGGCAAGATGCCTGTTCCACAACAATTAACAGGCATCTTGCCTGTTCCACAACAATTAAATTTTCTTGTGGGGAGTAGGGGTTGGGCTTCTAGCCCGCCCTAAAAAGCTGATTGAAAATTGTAGTCTTGAGTCGGTTTGAACCGACTTTAGCTATTAGCCAGGGACTTAAGTCCCTGGCGGCTTCGCCGTGTTTACCGCAAAGTAACAAACTCTTCAGCAGTCGATGGGTGAATGCCAATAGTCGCGTCGAAGTCTTTCTTCGTAGCTCCCATATTAACAGCGATCGCCATTCCTTGAATAATCTCGCCCGCGTCTTTCCCCACCATGTGCACGCCCAAAACTCTGTCAGTATTAGTCTCAACAACTAACTTGACAAAAGTCTTCTCATCTGCACCTGTCAAAGAATGAAACATCGGTTTAAACTTGGCTGTATAGCACTTAATTGATTCGGGAAACTTGGCTTTAGCCTCCTCTTCTGTTAAGCCAACTGTAGCTGCTTCCGGCTGGGAAAATACTGCTGACGCAACATTTTCGTGACTGATTGCTCTCGGATTGTTGCCAAATTCAGTATCGGCAAAAGCGCGTCCTTCGGCGATCGCAATTGGCGTTAAATTGATGCGGTTGGTGCAATCTCCGACAGCAAAAATGTGCGGCTGGCTGGTGCGGCTGTCTTTGGTAACTGCGATCGCACCTTTATCGGTTTCTACTCCCGCATTTTCTAAGCCCAATTTTTCTAAATTGGGCCAGCGCCCGGTAGCGCACAAAACCGCGTCTACTGTCAAAGTTTCTGCGGATTCTCCCGACAAAGTTAATTTTAAACCTTCTGGGGTTTTCTCAATTTGTGCGATCGAGCTTTCTGTCACAAAATTGATCCCGTGCTTAACCATTCCTTCTTGCACGTTAGCGCGAATTTCTTCGTCGAAGTAGTGCAGAATTCGATCGCGCCGGATGATTTGAGTTACTTGACTTCCCAACCCGTTCATGATGCAGGCAAATTCGACGCCGATGTAGCCGCCGCCCCAAATTGCCAACCGTTTCGGCTGCTCTTTTAGCAAGAATATTTCGCGGGAAGTAATCGCGTGTTCGATACCGGGAATGTCAATGCGATGGGCTTCTCCGCCGACAGCGATTAAGATTTTGGCAGCGGTGATTTTTCTGTCACCAACTTCGACGGTGTGGGGGTCAATAAATTTGGCGTATCCTGAAATTAATTCTACTCCGGCTTTTTCGAGAAAGCTGATGTGCAGTTTGCTGAGTCGGCGCACTTCTGTGTCTACCGTGGTGACGAGTTTTTCCCAGTCGAAGCTGCTTTCTACTGGACTCCAACCGTAGCCCACCGCATCTTCATAAAGGTGCGAAAATGTTGAGGCGTAAACCATCAGTTTTTTGGGAACACAGCCGCGAATTACGCAGGTTCCGCCTACTAAATCATTTTCGGCGATCGCCACTTTTGCCCCGTAGGATGCCGCACGCTTGGAACTCGCCAATCCGCCGGAACCTGCACCTATCACAAACAAGTCGTAATCGTATGTCATAATTGTGTTACCAACAAGCTCCAACTTCCCAAGTTTACGCTTAACTTTTCTTAATTATAGCTCAAAAATTTTGCCTTTGAGGAGCACTTTTGATAACTACATTTTGAGAACTGCATACAGAGCTACTTGAGGAAGCAGGTGGCGCAACTCAACCCTACCTGCTTACTGGTACTGTCAGCTTCGTTAACTCTGCTCCTGCTTGGACTCGGTAGATTGAGCTGGCTCTGTATTCTGCTCCTTTGACGCTGTATCATCTGGTTTTTGGATTTGCTTGAGATGAATCTCATTCACCTGATTGATAAAGTTTTCTATTGCCATTTTTGTCATTTGTTGATGTTGGGCTTCGTCGGCTACATCATAGCAACGATAAGCTGGACTCACTCCTAATACAAATTTCTCCTGTTCCGCTTCTAACAATTCCACAGTCGTGTTAGCAGAAATCCAATTTTCCTGAAAAGGAAAGGAGGTAACTATACTGGCGACTATGGAGGCGACAGCGGGACAAATTACCGGCAGCCACTTGAGCAACGATTGACCTGGTTCCAATTTGTCTACCAATACTAAAATTGGTGTGACTCCCGATAAAACAACGGTTGCCAATTGGAAAGTATAGTAAATATTTCTCGAAGTCTCTCTAGTGTTTTTATAGTCGTCAATCAACTCCTGGGAATATCGTAAAGCCTTTTCTCTCACCGGGGTGATCGGATTGTTATCCGAAAGATTATTCGGGTCTAAGAGATAATTATATAGTTCAGCTTTTCTTCGGATCTCTAACTGATTGGCACTATTCCGAGAGTTGTTAGCTAATTGTCTATTGGTCAGGAAAAGAAAAATAAAACTAGAGAGAAAAACAGCTACAGAAATAACGATAAGTTGATTGTCTAGAAAAACTCTGGTAAGGATGCCTGCACCCACAAAAGCAGCTAGAGATAAATACTCAACAATTTTCAGGAAAGATAATATTTGTGGACTCGATGAGACTGTATTGGAAATTTCGGTTGGGTTTTTGGGCGTAGAAGTAGTCATTGGTTTGTAGTCGGTTTGGCGATCGGAGACAACTTTAGCCTATTGTTGCTATTCCACGCAAGCCCTGTCAAGGTGGTGAAGAAGACCCTCAAACTCATAAAAGTTGGTTGCGGGCGATCGTTAAATCTGATTCTTTTAACAGGTGATTACCAACAATAGTTCGGACTGTTTTTAATTAGCAGCCGTAGAATAAAGGTTCAAGGCGATTCGGCAATCGAGCTACCAACGGACAATCGAGGGTTTCAGACTGCGAACTAAAAACTGTCCGAGCTATTGTACCTCTTGCAAAAATCCTTTTAATCAAATTCTGGAACGGGCTCTCCGGCCCATTCCACAAGAAAAAAAATTTTGTGGGATGGGCCGGAGAGCCCGTCCTAGTTATTTTTGCAAGAGGTCTATTGTACCAAAATAAAAACAGATGAACTAATCACTGGCTTGTTGTTAGACTTAGAGATCGTTATCTTTGAATATTCCATGCGATCGCCTCTACTTGAGTTGGTAGATTTTTTTCCACTCCGACAGTACCTCCACGTCGGGTCAAAGTATTCACTATGACTTGAAGATAGAGATTCTGTTCATTAGCGTCGAAACAGCCGTCACCCCGATCGCGAACACTAGACCTCTTGCAAAAGTCCTTTTAATCAAATTTTGGAACGGGCTCTCCGGCCCGTTCCACAAGGAAAAATGTTTTTTGTGGGATGGGCCGGAGAGCCCGTCCTAGTTATTTTTGCAAGAGGTCTACTGATGGGAAGTGTTAGCTTAGTAGTTAGTTGTGTCGATCGCACCGAAAAAAAATGCCTGAACTACAAACCGATACTTACCAAGACCTCGACCCGCAACTCCTCTCAAAACCAGTCATTGTCGGTCTGGAAGATGTAACAAAAGTTTACGGAATTGGCGACCTGGAAGTTCGCGCCTTAAACGGCGTCAGCTTGACGGTAAGACAAGGAGAATATTGTGCGATTATGGGCGCATCGGGATCGGGCAAATCTACAGCTATGAATATTATCGGTTGTCTCGATCGACCGACGAGCGGCAGTTACTACTTAGACGGCGTAGATGTCGCCCAAATGCCCGAAGGAGAATTAGCCGGAATTCGCAACTTAAAATTGGGGTTTGTATTCCAACAATTTCACCTGTTGCCTCAGTTAACAGCATTAGAAAATGTGATGTTACCGATGGTATATGCGGGTGTTTCCGCTGCGGAAAGACGCGAACGGGCAGTAGATGCTTTAACAAAAGTAGGCCTGGAAAGTCGCCTGCAAAACAGACCGAATCAACTATCAGGAGGACAGCAGCAGCGAGTTGCGATCGCCCGGGCTATTGTCAACCGTCCCGTGTTGTTGCTTGCAGATGAACCGACTGGTGCATTGGATACTAAAACTACTCAAGAAGTAATGGATATTTTTACAGAATTCAATGAAAGCGGCATGACGGTTGTGATGGTAACGCACGAACCGGAAGTAGCGCGCCAAACTCGCCGCGTTGTCTGGTTCCGCGACGGTCAAGTTATTCACAACAATCTCAATCCCGCAGAACTTTCACACGCTGTATTTTAGTATAAGAGTTGGCGAAAAGCGAAAAGAAAATTGGGCGATTGAAATCGCTTCTAGACAAACGAAGTCCGCCTGCGCGGACTGAAGAATCAAGAGGGTATCAGTCCTATGTAAGAGGAATTTAGCTAGTCCGCCAGGGGTTTTCAACCCCTGGCGGACTAATAGACAAAACGCCAAATATGTGACTAATTAAAAGCTGTGGGAAAAGCTTCCCAAACTCGATCGACAAAATCCCTAAGTTGCCGAGAAGCAATAACACCATCCTTTTTCTCAGCATCCAGAGAGTGCAACTCAGTCAACAGTGAAATTACCTCAGTATCTAAAGCCGGCCGAAACAAACTCAGCGGCCAAAGCAAATCAGCACCATCTCGCAAATCGGATAAAGTGTATCCTTCCGACCATTGCTCAGATAAATCCTTCCCCGACACTAATACAACTAACATCAAAGGGCGCACCCAACAAACTTGACGTGCCTCAACCACTTGGATCACCTCTGAATGCAGGCACGCATCTCCACATTCTAAACTGACAATTTGACCAGGCTTAAAGTTCAAAGCAAAACCCATTGATTCTGACATTGCACAGCAAAACTTTACCACTGCATTCAACAGTCGTTACAAATATTATATCACTTGATAACTAACAACTATAGCGGTTTTCTTTTGATGTGAAGTACGATCGATCCCAATTCGCAATTCCTTTCTTTGAAAAGGAACGCCCGATGCCCGATGCCCTCGCGAGCACCTAATTTACCTGAGAAAGGCTATAACAACTAACAACTTTCATCAAGATTTTTAAGAGCCATTTCGAGCTCGGCCGTCAACAATCTAGCTTCTTTTTTGCCGCCGCCACCATTGGTATAATCCGCCACGGAAATCGGAGCACCGATCGCAATTTTTACCTGAGAACCCCATCGAGGAATGCGCGGGCGATAGCGGATACTCATCGGTACAATTTTCACCCCCAAACCCGGTTTGCTCAACTCTGCTTGAATTGCCAAACGAGCCAATCCAGGCTTAATCGGGTGAACTTCGCCATCCTGAAAAATGCCACCTTCGGGAAAAATCACCAACATCTGCTTGTCTAGAAGCAATTCCACACCGTAACGGAGACTGCTAATTGCTGGATGCTTGATATCCACAGCAAACCCTCCCAAATGTCTGATGAACCAACCTTGCAGTCCTTTGACCTCATCAGCAGTTACCATAAACCGCAAATCGCGTCCAGTGACCATCTGTCCGGTTGAATAAGGCATCATTAGGGCATCCCACCGGGAACGGTGCGTAGGGGCTAAGATGACAGGCCCGTCTTTCGGCAAGTGCTCCTGTCCGGTTATCTCAATCTTGCCAAAATGAAACGGTAGGACAATATAGTGACCTAGCGGATAGAGCAAGGAGGTTAACCAAGGAGAAACGCGAGAGGTATTAAATGCTACCTTGGCAGGCATTGGCTTCACTAGAGATGATTTACTGGACTCAACGGCGATCGTGGCGGTGTGGCGCATAGCAATTAAGCGGCTTTATCGAGAGCTCAAGTCTAAAGTATGTTGTTTGACACATCTTTAGTTGTTTGAACGGGACACTTTTGCTATTGGCATTGTGCCGATCGAGCGATCGCACCCGCAATAGATAATCTGTAACTGGTAAAACCTCAGCCAACCGCACAGCACCAACGCAGAGCCGTCAACCGCCAACAGAGCTCGATCGGGCAATTACCTATTATTTCAGTTAAATAGCCAAGTTCGACTAAACATCGCCTCCAAGAGTCAAAACTTTTACCTGTTAACTTTTCCTGCGTGCTTCAAACCAAGAAAGCAACTGCTTGCGGCAAACAGACTCCATAATACCGCCGAGCACCTCCAAGCGGTGACAAGAATGAGCACTATCTGGAATATTAGCCGCAGTCCGAATCGTGCCAGTTTTCGGGTCATCCGCTCCGTATACCAGCAGACCGATCCGAGCTTGTACGATCGCACCAGCACACATCGGGCAAGGTTCCAGCGTCACGTAGAGCGTGCATTGGTGGAGATGCCAGTCTTGCAAAACTTGGCCTGCCGCCCGCAGAGCCAAGATTTCAGCGTGAGCAGTCGGATCGCAGTCTCGCTCTCGCCGATTTTGGGCTTCGGCAATCAATTTGCCACTACCGTCAACAATTGCAGCACCCACTGGCACTTCGCCCTCCGCGCCGGCCGATCGTGCTAATTCCACAGCCCTAGTCATCCAGCGCTGGTGAATAGCATAATTAGAATCACTAATAGACAACGGCTCTGTTTGCAAATTCACGGCATATTTACGCAACTGAAAACACTTAACTACCAGCCGGGAAGTCCCTCTGTGTATTTAGAGGGGATAAATCTGAGCGCTCTCGTTGTACCCCGAATAAATCACAGTAGGGATGTCCAGAAGCGTCGGTCGGAGGGACGTAGACCGACAATTATATTTGAATTAGTATTGTGTTTTTGGCACAGTTTAACTATACTATAATAAGGTCGAAAAAAGGAAGTTTCCGATGCAATCAACTACAAGCTACCGCCTCAAACCCACAAAAGCTCAGTTAGTAACCATCAAAAAACATCTAGAACTCTGTCGCAGACAGTACAATTATCGACTGGGCGAAAGATTTAGATGGTGGGAGTCTACGAGAACACCGATCAATGCTTGCCCTTTGACTGCATCTATAGTCCCTGTTGAGGAAATCTATCAAAATATTCCCTTAACGAGAACGCAAACTAGGGATGGCAGGAAAAAGGATGAATCTGGTAATCCTATAACCAAGAAGGGTGATGTTTTCTCAAACATTGAATGCGGTTACGTTCAATGGCAAACCATACAGCTAGCTGACTTAAAAAACACTAAGAAAATACTCCCTGAATACAAAAGCTTGGATTCTCAGGTTTTGCAGGATGTAGTTAATCGAGTCGAAACTTCTTTCTCGAATTTTACAACACCGGACAAAAACGGCAATCGCAGGGGCAAGCCCAAATTCAAAGGCTCCCACTACTACAAATCTTTTACTTACGCTCAACTAGATAATCTCGATATTGTTAAGGATGAGCAAAATAGAATTTGTATTGACCTGGCAAAAATAGGTCAAGTGCCGATGGTGTTTCATCGTTCAATACCACAAGGTTTCAAGGTTAAGACGGGAACGGTTATTCGAGAAGCGGATGGGTGGTATATTTCCCT
>NZ_JAUBWA010000127.1:0-19109 GCF_036702825.1 Microcoleus sp. A003_D6
ACTCTTTTTTAACGTTTCTTTGGATTTTACTCATTTTATGCTAATTTGGGGATATTTACAAAACCGGGATGCTCCCATCACCTTGTAGCGATGTCGCTAAAATTGGTTGCTTGGTATGCAGTAGAAAAGTAATTGCTTTCATCCCTTTGTCTCCCGATCGAAATAACGGAAATGCTCTTGATTAACTTCTTTACCCTTCGAGTCATGCAGCGTACACTGAACGTGACCTCGCCCTCGATTTCTTACACTGCCAACTCGTCGCAGTGCTAATGTACTTACGGCTAATAGTGCTAGCATATCTGCTGTTGGTTTCTCTTCAAAGAATAGTTTTGCAGTGAAACACAAATCTCTCACGATAACTCTACTTGAACGTAAACTATGTTCCACAGGTGCGCCATCTTCCGGGTTAATAGAAGTCTGGCGGCGAATGGTAGTAAGGGAAGAGAGAACATCTGATTCTGTTAGCCTTCTTTCCTGACCTCTGCGTTCTCTCTCCTTTTCCTGCTCAAGTTGAATACCTACTTCCCTTCGCAAGTTTGAGGGTAAACAAGCATCACCAACGTGCATTTTGGAGATAGTGCCAAGGTTACTACCAGGTATGCCAAATAAATGCTCTGCTGCTTCTATCCAACGGGAATGCGGAGGATCGGAAAGGACATCAATCAAGTTATCGCACTCCTCACTTAACAACCCTTTAAGAGTCCGTCCTCGTAAGTAGGGAAATCCGCTCGAATCGTGTTCTACTTCTTGGTCAATTAAACCTGCAACTCCATCACCACGCCCAAAGGTAGTGTCACTGAGTAGTAACATTTTCAGATAATAAGTGTCCATCAGTTTTCTCCTTTAGTGGCACATGAAATTCCATCGCTTCAATGGCATCAAAATAGCCACAAATTCTCTCATTTTTTCTGGGATCGTCAATCCAGCCACATTGATAGAAGTCATCATTTCTTGCTTTGGCTTCGGGAAACGGAGGTAAATAGTTCTTATCCAAACCGTAAACCTGTAAAAATTGCTTGGTTTTTTGTGTACCTTGGCGTAGCTGCTCTCGCAATGCTATTACTTTATTTCGACTACCAGCCCAATCTGGATGCGTGTTAAATTTATGCACTACTTGAGAAAAATTATCCCAATTTCGCCATTCACGATCGGACTGCAAGTATAGAGGTCGCATGGTAAGATTACCTTCTGCTACTTGATATTCTCGTTTGCGGATTTCACCGATCGAGCCTAACAATCCACTAGCAGCAATATGCCAATCTATTGCAGAGAAATCCGATATTCTCGATATTCTTAATCGTTCTTTCTCGTCACGCATAAATTTTTTAGCGTTGCTGCACAGTGCCTCGCTTAATTGATAAGCTCTGGCAAATGGATAATGAGTTTTGACAATTGCTATTCCTGCACAGGCGGTTAAATCTTTTCCATCGGGAATATTTTCCTTTTCAGCTTCAAATTCCTTGAGGTAGAGTGCAGCTAAAGTTAATCCCAAACGTCCATCACACACAAATGTGACATCATCACCGCCATAAACTATTGGACGAAAGGGTAAATATTTTTTACCATCTCTTTCTGTAATTGCAAATTGCTCCTGTAATTCCCCCTCTGCTAATTGGATAACTCTAGCCGCAACCTTTCGGAGAGCATTTATTCCTGCTTGATTAACTTTCTCAGAAAGGTCACGCATACGAATAACATAATCCCGATCCGATTGAGATTTACTGCCATATTCTTTGAAGCGATCGCCCATTCCATTCCCATCAGCATGAACGATCGCCATGTAACTACTTCTTCCCTCGGTGCGACCTAAATCGTCAACATCATAGGGAACTATGTAATCACCTAGTTCTAATCCTTCAAAGATAGTCTTTATTAGCTGTTTATTTGCTGGTGCATAATTTTGAGAGTCAACAGCACGCAGTTTTTCCACGATTTCTCTCGAAACTGGATAACTGGTGGGAACGCCGTAGCGATCGCTACTATCTACTGCTACTAATCCAGTGGAAAGACAGCTAGCAGTTGACCCTAAACCCAGCAAAGGGACAGAAGCGTTGTATTCGCGTTTTTTTCGTTCTAATTCCTTGATTAGACTATCAATAACTGTCCATAAGTTATTTCCCCATTCAAAGGGTTGACTGTGAGCAACTACAATTTTTAAGCCTGGTGCTTCTCGCAATACTTTTTCGCTGAGAGTTTTAGTAAAAGCGATCGCACTTTCTTTATCTTTGAACAAAAGAACTGCGTTACCACCTCCCGTATAGACTAATTCAGCATCAAGATTATCTTTGTCAATCTGTTTTTCTGGTTGAGTGCGAGGGATATACAAATTTTCTCCAAATCTTTGACGCAAAGCCCACTTAACCCATTCATCAGTTGCTCGATCGACTAAATACGATCCACCAATATTTTCCCGCAAGCGGTTGCTGCCGAAGATGTATGGCTGTATTCCCGTTGTATCAATTACAGTTGCAATATATTTACTCATGGCGCATAGTAACGGTTAATTTCGTCAATCCAGTTCTTAATATGAACATGAAGGTTATCAAGCTCCTTGCAGCCAAAAACAGCAATTTTTGGGTCTTTCTTATCTACTTCAGTCTCAACTTTCATTTCTTTTTCTAAATCTTTTGGGTTGTTGTAGCAACAGACTAAAGCCACTCGCGCTTGATCTCCGCCTAATTGACGCGCTCTGATATAGGCTTCAAATAGTTTTGATTTGCAGAGTCCTTTGCTAGCATCGGTGGTACAAGATAAGGCAAACAGTTGGTAATCTTTGACGAAGGCAACATCAAACTCAAATTTTTCTTTTTTCGCATCTTTGACTTTAAATGACATTCCGCTATCATTTATCAAACCAGGATGATTTTTAGAAATTTCCTCGACTTGATGTAATACATAATGCTCCAACCAAAGACCATCAAGCCATCGACAGGCATCTTTCGATTTCTCCAAGTAAGGCTTTTCGTTTTCATCAGATTGGTTATAGGCTTCAGCAATTTCCTTAGATATTTCAGCCATTTTATTGAGCGATAATTCGCTTTCATATTCACCCAAATACTTGCCATGCACCAAAAGTTTAATTACTTTTTCTATGTGTGGTTTATCCTCTGGAACCCATAAAGCATTGTAAAAATTGCCAAGCTCTTTTACTGTTTTAAAATTTTCTTGTTGAAAAGCTTCTAAAAGCGACTTGCTCTCTTCCGGTTGCTTGAGAAACTCCTGCAAGGCTTCATTCAATTTCTGAAGAGCAAAATCTGGTTTTAAAGTAACTTTATCTATCAGGTCGTCCTTCTTCCATTCCCATTCAGGCGGTTTGTTTTGCTTTTTCTTCAGTATTTTTGTAGCAGGTTTTAGTACGTTATCGCACCACCAGCGCCATGCTATTACTAAACTCGGATCGGTATGTAGTTTCGCAAACTCTATCGCTAATTCATGGAGAATTGGCTCGGAAACTGGTTTTTGCTCTGATTCCCAACGTAAATCATGCAAGTCAAAGATTTCTTGGAGTGAAAGTTTGATAGGAACTGTTTCTGCTTTAGGAGAGTAGTTTTCCCTATCTATTAGCATTTGTAAACTTCGAGCGTCAAGATAGCTAAACTTGGCATCGGGAACTCCTGAAGCTTCAAACAAAGCACGATAACTATGAACAGACATTGCTTTAGTTCCACCTGTATAATTCAAACCAAAAGTAAAAGTAGTGTTTGGATAAATATCCAAGATTTTTTTTACACGAGTTTGAATTTTTTTTCTAATTACACTAGAGTCAGCCTCACTTTTACCTAGCGAAATAAATTCATCAAAGTTGATAGGTGCCAACATTCTCTCAAGACAATCTGCTTTACCCGCGGTGTCTGTGCTGTGTACCAAGTGAACAGTCCCACCTTGTTTGTCACCGTCTTTCTCTTTGAGCAACATTTTTGCCGCAATGTAGTTAGGTAGTGGGTTCTCGCCAACGAGCAAGAACAAATGATCGACTTTGTAATCTGTTTCGGATGTACTCATATCGTGTTGTTGAACTCCACTGGATATAAATTTAAGTCAACGGAATACTTTGCGGGCTGCTTTCACGATCGTACATTCCGATCGCACTCCCCTGCCACAAAAGCTAACTTATCCGTGTCTCCCCTATTATGACATCCTATCGGAAACACCCCCTTCCGATCGCCCTTACGCTAAAAAAGCCAAAAAAACACAACACAAATCCCCAAACCCACCATGAACCCAACCTTTCGCAATCCCCCGAAACCCAGACTCCTAGAGGATTTCGCCAACGGAACACTTGACCAAATACAGAATCTCACCCGCGCCATCAGGTTGTGGGTTTTGGTAAGTTGGCTGTACAGCGACGAGGGATATATTGCCCTTGACAATCCCTTTACCTATGCTGATTGGCGCGAATCTTTCTTCGGCAAAAATTACAAAGATGAAAAGCACGAAGATATTATCAACTATTCAGACCCCAATTGTGCTTGCAACAAAACAACGCAACAGTGGCTGATAAAATACAATGCCTCTGTCAAAGAGTGGCGACAATCTTTGCGAAAACAAATAGCTATTACCGATGCCGATTTAGACAAGCTCTTGGCAGAAAAGTTATTCGCTCAGGTACGCAAATCCCTGCAAAATGACTTCGATTTATTGGTGAGTCGGAATTTGCTCCAACGGTTAACGAGTGTGACTGGTAGAAGTAAAAAATACCTCCGAGTTGGCACAATACCGCCCATTTTTAGTCAAACAGAAAACCTCAATCCTGACAGCTATTTGACTCAAAAAGCACAGGCTTATGTCGCTGCTACTTTGGGGATGGTTAGTTTTCTAGACCCGAGTTTACCCGTATTAGCAGAACATTTTTCCGAAGAGGTAGTTGATGAAGATAACCACCGCGTCTTTTTGTACGTTGATTATCTCGTACCCGAATCTAGTCCCCTGCAAGATGCTGTCGATCAATTTCAGAGCGAATTGCAGGAAATGTGGGATTCTCAAAATATCGCTCCTTTGCTATTAACTTATCGCAGCGCTCATCAAAATCAGATTAAAGAGTGCGTTGTTTATCCTGTTTGCATTTACTTTATGGATCGAGCTAAATATTTGTGTGCCTACGGCAGCACCCCCAGAGGTGAAATTCATTGGTACAAATATCGGCTCGATCGCATAATTTCAAAACGTCTAGAATCCTTGGATTGGCAAGATTCTCGGGTTCCGCAATTACTCAAGGAAAAATATCAGGAAAATAACCTGCCAACTCCCAAAACAGTTAACGATATGTTAAAGGAAGCTTGGGGCTGCGATTTTTATAAGCAAACTGCGCTGATGGTATTGCGGTTCGATCGCACTTTTCATCAAAGTTATATGCAAGGAATCAGCATTCACCATACCTGTAGCGCCATAGATATCGATCGCGCCGCCACATTAATCAAACAATATACTCCCAACCCAGAACATCGATCGGCACTTTTACAAATCCTCCAGTCTCGCCCAACCGACGATGCTTACTACCAAGTCACTTACCGAGTTACAGACTACTACCCGCTGAGGTGGTTGCGAGCTCTGGGTTCAGAAGTCGAAATTCTACTACCTTGGGACTTGCGACAGAAAATGGCCGTAGAAATCCAAAAAACTCGGAACTTGTACCAATAGTTTTTTGCTCGATAATTATCAAACCTATTGTGGAAAACTTACCGATTTCTGTGGAAAACCCCCCTTTTCCTGTGGAAAACTAGCACTAAATTAAGTGCGATCGCTTTAACCTGATTGATAGGATTTAAAAAATTCGAGGAATTGCGGTAAGTAAAAATACTTTTCCGATTCTTCAATTAATCCGTGTATCCGTGTCAAAATCACTGGTTGTGCCTTCCCTTCAGCTAGGATTTAAAAAATTCGAGGAATTGCGCTAAGTAAAAATACTTTCCCGATTCTTCAATTAATCCGTGTATCCGTGTCAAAATCACTGGTTGTGCCTTCATTTTTCAGCATCGTAAGTAATTTCGTCGGAATGGTAAGCTGGTGGCTCAACGTGAATCAAGATGCGTACAGGGCTGAAACGTTCTTCCAAACGGGCTTCTACTTCTTCTGTAATCCGGTGAGCTGTTTCTACATCGACAGCATCGACAATCATGTGCATATCAATAAATACTTGACGCCCTACAACGCCGCGGGAGGCGATCGAGTGACAGTTGACAACCCCCGGTACATCGATCGCGATCGCATGAATAACTTCCGGTGCGATCGCCATTTCATCCACCAACCAAGGCAGATTTTCCCTTAAAACCTTCCAACCGCTGCTAAATACTAAAACAGCCACGGGAAAAGACAAAAACACGTCCAGAGATTGCAATTGAGGTATATTCCAAACCTGCCCTTGCCAAACTCCAATCAACCCCGCGATGACCATAATTGTCACCCAAACATCGCTCATCGTGTGCTGAGCGTCAGCCACTAAAATCGCGCTACCGAGACGTTTGCCAACACTGCGCTCGTAAAAAGTGACAAAAATATTAATCCCCAGTACGAGTAGCAATATCCACAGTTCATTTGGGGATATTTTGACAACTGTGCCACCTTTGAGCAACCTTTCAACAGCGCCGCTGAGAATTTCAAAACAGGCAATTCCCAGAAAAACAGCAATTCCCAGAGCTCCGAGAGCGTCAAATTTCTGGTGTCCGTAGGGATGATCGCGATCGGGCTGCGGATTGGCATAATGATTAGTTACCAATCCTAAAATATTATTAGCGCTGTCCGTGACGCTGTGCAAAGCATCTGCCAGCAAACTCAGGGAACCAGTAAGCCATCCCACGGCTGCTTTAATTGCCATCACCAGCAAATTTAGCAATAAAGTAATTATTAAAACCTTGCGGATTTCGGAACGGTTATCAGCTACCATAAAATCTCCTCTATCTGCCGTCAAGTTTTCTGGTTTCTAGTTTAAAGCTTATCAAGTCATAAAAGGTTAAAAGTATTGCGGAATCTAGCTTGCGACTAGATTTATATTCATTAATTTAGCCTCGCTTCTTGAGACAAATTTTAATTAATAGCATTCTCGCAGTCCAATTGAGCTGCAATGTACTTCTTTTGGGTTACTATATCTTTTATCATTAACAATAGTATGTTAAATTTCATTGCCCATGTCTCTTTCTCCGCTGACACTGAATTTAGTCGAGGGCTCTGTCTCCTTTAGCTTTTCCCCGCAAGCCGCGCGGGATTTGCAAAGCGAAATTGCAGCTTTGATGGAAAGCTTGAAAGCTGTAGCAGCCAAAACCGCTGGCGCTAAAGCTTCTCCCCAAAAACCGATGGAATATCGGTATGCAGGAGATGTATTTTTGGAAGTTTTCTGCAACCCGAATATCTGGCCAACTCCTTTTGCTGCAAAAGTGCTGATTACTGTTAGGGACGATCGCGTGCGCGTCACCACCGAAGCCGAACTCAGCCGCCTGCGCGACGATCTCGCTCAGTATATCGAACAAGTCGGTTGAGATTCTCAACCTGAAGCCCGCCCGTTTGTCAAGGTTAAATTCCCATTAGAATCATTGGGGTTTTGGCTTCAGTAGGGTGCGTCAGCTAGGGTTCTTTTGTCGATAATTCAGAGACTCTCTTCTGACGCACCCTCTGACTAATTGGCTTAGTAAGGTGCGTCAGCTAAGTTTCTTTTATCAGTAATTGAGAGAATCTCTTCTGACGCACCCTACGACTAATTTCTAATTGCTACTTTTAATTTTTTTTCAGGGGATAGCTATCTGCTGGCGACGCCGACCATTCCCACATTGAACCTGCATAATTCTTAGCATTAAATCCATAATTTGTCAAGACACAAGTCAACCATGCAGAGCGAATTCCCCCACTACAATAAGTTACAATCTGAGTTGAAAGGGAAACTCCTTTCTGCTGCAAAATAGCCCCAATTTGCTCACAAGTCAGCAGTTGTCCGCGCCGATCCATTAACTGTTTGTAGTAAAGGTGAACCGCACCGGGAATGTGGCCGCCCCGCTTTTCTCCGTAAGGCGTTTTACCTGCATATTCTCGCGGCTCTCTGGCGTCGATAATGACTAAATTATCATTGCCTAAAATAGCTTTTAAATCATCCTGTTTAATTTCCCAATTCTGGCGGCGAGATATTACAAAATCTCCGGTTTTCGGTGGATTGTTTGCAGCTTTTACTTGAGAAATTCCAGTTTTGATTAAAGCTCGATATCCTCCATCCACAAAAACAGCTTTTTCGTGTCCCAAAGTCCGCAGCATCCAAACCATTCGCCCGTCTTCGCCCCACCCTTTCACCGAATCGGCAACGACTATGACAGGTTTGTCTTGACAAATGCCAATTGCTTGCAGTTTTTGAGTTAAAACTGTCTTATTTTCCAGAATTTTTCCCTTTTGGGGAAAGTGCGATCGCGAAAATTCCTGCCAAGTTACCGGAACAGCTTTCGGGAGGCGGCAAAACCACTTTAAAATGGGTGCGCGAGCATCTAGCAGAGTAGCTCCTTCTTCCAGCAATTGCTTAGCTAAATCTGCGTTTACTATCCAGTTATTTGCTAAATTACCCAGTAAATTAGACATAATTTATTGAGCAACTTTGGCTGTATTAGCACCGCAGGCTAAAATCCCTTTGGTATTAGTTGGAGGAGCTGGTTTAATCTTGCCAGGAGCAGCATTTAGACACAAAATTGTTTGGGTCTTGTTTCCCACCAAAAAGACTCCCCCCACAAAACTTTTGAGATTAGCTTGCTTCGATACTCCGTAGTTAAATACAGCACCTTTTTTCACCATGCCGATCGAGTAGCTATAATTGGCTGCGTCAGGTTTAATTTGGAGACCCATATAAACCAATAGATTGGAAACAGAATTTGTAAAGCCTGCTTTTTCAGCATAGTAAACTTGCTGAGCTTTATTCATCGAAACCACAAATTTTTTGGCTTCTGATTCCTTAGCTTTAAGCGTTTGTGACACTTGAGCTTTCGAGACTGGACTGAAAACAACTGGCAGAGTTAGAGCTGCGATCGCAACTTTTATCTGCCAGTTGCGGCTGCTAGAAATCATGCTTAATTTCACAGATAATAGGTGGAATGAGCGGTTGAGCAACATACAATCAAACCAATTGTTTCGCTTGAAACTGTTTCAACGCCCCAGGAGCAACCGTGCCGTGTTCTGTGATTATTCCCGATATTAACTCCGCCGGAGTTACGTCAAAAGCGGGATTGTAAAATTCGACTCCCACAGGACAAATTCGCGTAGTTCCAACTTGATACATTTCAACTGGATCGCGTTCTTCAATGGGAATTTTGCTGCCGTCTGAAAGTTCAAAATCAATTGTCGAAAGAGGCGCGGCGACAAAGAAGGGAACGTTGTGAGCTTTGGCAACAATTGCTAAACTGTAAGTGCCAATTTTATTAGCTGCGTCGCCGTTAGCAGCGATTCTGTCTGCACCGACAACTACTGCGTGAATCATGCCGAGTTTCATGCAGTGAGCGGCCATATTGTCGGCTATTAATGTGACGGGAATTCCTTCTTGCACGCATTCCCAAGTTGTCAGTTTTGCACCTTGGAGACGGGGACGAGTTTCGTCTGCAAAAACTCTTCCGAGTCTTCCTTCTCGCCAAGCAGAACGAAATACACCTAAAGCAGTTCCGTAGCCTGCTGTAGCTAAGGCACCGGCGTTGCAGTGAGTTAGTAAGTTCAATTTTTCGGGTGTTGCTGGCAGAACTTCCAAGCCTTTGTCGCCGATATCTTTACAAGTTTGTAAATCTTCTGCTTGAATGGTTTTAGCCATTTCTAACAAAGTTTTTTGGATTTGTTCGACGGAACCGCTAGTTCGATCGGCTGTTTTGAGCATTCGCGATATCGCCCAAAACAAATTTACCGCAGTAGGACGAGTCGATCGCAATAACTCACCAACTTGTTCTAGTTTAGCGAGAAATTCGGTGCGATCGCCCGTTTCGATTTCCCTCGCACCCAAATACATCCCGTAAGCTGCTGCTACCCCGATCGCCGGAGCACCTCGGACTATCATAGTTTTAATCGCTTCAGCCATATCTTGAGAGTGGCTAATTTCGACTACACCGTATTCTTTCGGCAATCGGTTTTGGTCAATTAGCAGAACTCGGTCTTCGATCCAGGTGACGGGGGAAACCGGGGAGTTTTGAGCAGTCATCAATTTCAATTATGTGAGGGACAAGTTTATATGATGCCATGAAGGCGACTATTCCTCTATGTTATGAGGGTTTACGAATATTTGCACTGGGAATCCGAGTTTCGGGTGAGTCCGCCCAGAAGCGGATTGGAATGCTTTCGTAACTATCGGCCTACATTGCGCTTCATTCGATCGAGTTCTTCCTCAGCTTCCCAGTGTTGAAACTTTTCTTCTAAAGGATCTGCCGCATTAAAACTGCTATAATTTGAACTCTGATTCCAACCCTTTGTATCCCAATTCTGCTCTGTTTTAGTAGCTGTTTTGGTAGCATTGTGAATTGCTGCTTCCGCTGCTTTTGCTCGGACTTCCTTTCGCCGCACCTGAATTTGGCGGTACAGTTCTTTTGCTTTTTCTATCCGTTCTTTGCAGCCTTGCATTTGCCCCCAGCGCTGATTTCCCTGACGCAGCAAAGTTGCTTGTCGCTCTTGGGCTGCTTGGGCGAGGTCAAGCCTTTGAGCGGCTTTGGCTTTGTTCGCTCGATCGTTCCAGCGCTGAATTTCTTGGGCTGCGGAGAGAATTTCTGCTTGCAGTTTTTTCTCTTGTTTCTGGATATCGAGAATCAGTCGCAGGGTGTCTTCTTCTTGTTCCTTCAGTTGTTCCTCTATTGCCTGCAATTCCAGATGGGGATTGCTGCGCAAAAATTCTTCTAATCTAGTTTCTAGAAAGCGGCTGAAATCATCAAATAAGCCCATTTTTTATAAGTCCTCAGTCATCAGTTATGAGTCATTAGTCATTGGTCATTAGTTATTAGTCATTGGTTTTTCGTCACTGGAGATCGATTGGTCATTAATTGTTAGTTATAGCGGAAGAAAGTTCGGCAACGAATTGGGGAACCGATTTAACGGATAGAAGCAAGAAGTAATAAGAGCAATGGTTTCAGCAATTAAGAACCTCTTGGCTGTTCCTATATTATAACTGTTTGCACTGCTCGTGATATACAGCCCGATCGCTGCCCATTACCGATTACCAATGATATAACTCATAACTAATGACTAAGGACTGATGACTGATGACTGATTAGAATTTCTGCCCGACAAAAACCGATCGCACATCTCCTCCCTTGCGGATAACTGCTTCTTGATTTTTGATTTCTGCCAGCGTCCAACCGCTGGCGCCGATGCTTTCGCCCACATAAATTCTGCGGGCTACGCCGTCTACTTCAAATAAAGCGGCCGATCGATCGCCCAATTCCAAAATGCCTACCAGCGTGTGCGCGGAAGTCGGCGCGCTGCTGACGGCCGGTGCGGATTGCTGGGGCGCGGGCGCGGATTGCTCAGCGGAGGGCGCTGGTGCCAGTTCGGTTTCGCGAGCCAAAATCTTCGGCTGGGGAGACTCCGAAGGGGAAGGGGAACCGGCGATCGCGCGACCGGCGGCGGCGATCGCACGACCGGAGGCTGGAGCAGCCTGCAAGGGGGAAACTGTGGCGGTTTCAGGAGCAGCCGGAGCCACAGTCACCTGAGCGGGGGGAGGGATGACTACGACTTGGGGTGCAGGTGCTCCCGGCTGCGCGCTGGCTTGTTCTAGGGCATCAGCGATGCGGTTGACTGCTGTCGAAAGACCTGCGGTTGCCGGCGGCGCGCCGGAAATTGAAATGCTCGGCAACGTCCCAGGGGTGGCGACTCCCGGAACTCCCGCAACTTGGGGGTTTGCCTGGGGTGCTTTTTTTTGCTCTATCGCTTCTAGCGAGCGCTGCACGTATTCGACAAACGGGGTGTCTGGTGCTGTTTTTACGCTGGCTACCGGCGTCTCTGGTGCGGGGGCGGCGGGCAAGCGCACCAGTCCCGACCTGCTTGCCAGCCACAACCCCATGACTAGCAGCAGAGACCCAAATGCTGCTCCCAGCAGGATTCTGTCGAAAGATTGTTTGGACTGCTGTTTTTGGGTTGTTTCTAGGGCGACTTGGCGGGCGATCGCTTCTACATCTTTTTCGGCTGGCTGCGGCTGGGGCGCCAACTGCGACAAAACTATTTGAGGTACCGAGATCGACTTGAGCGCCACGAATTCTGGCGCTACCGGCTCGGCTGGCAGTCCGCCGCTGCCGTCGAATGCTCGATCGACTCCTTCAAACAGTTCGTCCATCAACCGATCGGCGTAGGACTCTACTGCCACGGCTTCGGCTGGCACTGTTTCCACCGTCGCCTTCACGGCGATCGGATCGGACGCTGATGATTCCAAAGACATCTGTTTGGCGATTACTTTTTGAGGCATAGTTTTCTGTTTGCTCCCGCTCCTCGACAACCCTGAGATTTTCAACTATCAGACTTCTACAGGATACTTGTGATGTTGACCAATTCTTGGCTCAGAACAGGTCAATTGTATCTCACCCATCACCATATTTTTAGTCTTCGGCCAACTTACTTTGCCCGATCGACTTTTTTTTACCTGTTTTGGGCTTTTTCGGCTGCCAGTCTTACTTGCTTACCCTGACTTTTACCGCATATTCTACTGCTTTTGTCAACCCCACCCTCCGGGCCTTCACAGTTTTTGACACACAGCTTTACTTGACGTTCTCGCAAAAAAAGCGGGTTTTTTGTCGCTGTTTCCGATCGCATTGCAGCTTAGGCAAGGATTTTAGACTTTTATCCGTCTTAAGTTTTTGGTCAGTTTGCTTGACAATAACAAGCAGCAGATTTTATAACTTTATTAATAGTACCATAGCTTCATCACAATTAGGTAATAAATTGTCAAAGGTTGCAAAATCGTCGGCTAAATAAGAATTATTCCTAATATTTTTTTTACATTTTTTTACAACATTATTTGTAATATAAAAATAAAAAAAATCCTTAAATTAAATATAAGTTTAACTTATAAATAGGAACGCGCGAGCCAATTTTTACAGAAAATAGCAAACTCTAAATTTGCCTAATTCAGCGCAGCAAGAAAATTGTCATTGCTGGAGCTTGACAGAGGATAAAAGCTGAGGGGAATATCCAGCGAAACTTGCTCCACCTCCCAACGGCGAGTTCCGGCTTTCGCCTTAAAAATACAGGTTGGACGATCGCTCCGAATTGAGCGATAATAAATGTACATACATTAGGTAAGGCAATATCTCATGGTTAACGTTATCCGAGGCGATGTAGATAAACCAGAGTCATCTAGAAGGCTAGCTGAGTTCTTTGAGAAGAGAGCTGATATCGATGGCAACTTATATCTAGGATACCCAATCATCGGAACCTCTCAGGGCGGCTATCAGATAGATGCTCTTTTGGTATCCAGAGAGCAGGGTGTTGTTATTTTCAACATTGTGGAAGGAACGGACACTACCCTAAACATAGAAGAAGCACAAGATGAGAGCATAAATAAAATTCAATCTAAACTACTTCAACATAAATTTCTTACTAACAAAAGATTATTGATGGTGGAAATTGGTGTTGTAACATTTGCACCAGCTTGGAAAATTAAACCCAATAATATTTCTTTGAATGATTATCCCATCATAACTAATGAATCAGAACTAGAAAAGTATTTGAAGGAACAAACTTGGAAATCCAGTGAATATTTTGAGAAGCTTAACTCAGTAATACAAGCTATGACTTCCATAAGAAAAAGGAAGCAGCGTAGCTATGTTCAGCAAGAAAACTCTAGGGGTGCAAAACTACATAAACTAGAAGAATCTATAGCCAACTTAGATAGAAATCAGAGTGCTGCTGTAATTGAAACAGTGGAAGGTGTACAGAGAATTAGAGGTCTTGCTGGTTCAGGTAAAACCATAGTTTTAGCCCTTAAAGCTGCATATCTACACGCCAAACATCCCGATTGGAATATTGCTATCACTTTTAATACCCGCTCACTGAAAGGTCAACTTAAACAGCTTATTAATACTTTTACTATTGAACATATAAGCGAAGAGCCTGACTGGGATAAAATCAAAATTATTCATGCTTGGGGAAGTCCATCAATAGAAGGAATCTATTATGAATTTTGCAAAAAACACAACATTGAATATAGAGATTTAAATTCCGCAAAAACGATTGCAAAATATGGTCAAGAATTTGATAAAGTTTGTGAAGAAGCTCTCAACTCAATTAAAACTTCTCAGCGCTATTATGATGCCATATTAATTGATGAAGCTCAGGATTTCTCTCAACATTTTCTGCAACTTTGTTATGGGATTTTAAAATATCCAAAAAGAATGGTTTATGCTTATGATGAGCTTCAAAATCTCAATAAAAAGACAATGGAATCACCGGAAGTCATCTTTGGAAAAGATGCTCACGGTAAACCAGTGGTTCAACTTCAGAACAAACCAGGGGAGCCAAAACAAGATATTATTTTAGAAAAATGCTACAGAAATTCTCGTCCCATCCTAACTTCTGCACACGCTTTAGGTTTTGGTATATATAGAAAAGAAGGATTAATCCAGATGTTTGAATCTGCTGGATTATGGACAGACATTGGTTATGAAGTAGAGGCTGGAAGTCTTGAAGATGGAAAATTTGTCAAGCTTTCTAGAACTAACAATACCAGTCCCAAGTTCCTCGAATCTCATTCATCTATTGAAGACTTAATCATGTTAAAATCTTTTGATAGTAACCAAACACAAATTGAATGGTTAACAAATGAAATTGAGAAGAATCTGAAGGAAGATGAGTTGAAATGTGACGATATAATGGTTATCCACTCTAATCCACCGACAACTAGAGAGGCTGTTGGAGACGCTAGAGCTTTACTATTTGAAAAGGGGATTAACTCTAACCTTGCTGGAGTAACAACTTCACCCGATGATTTTTTTCGTGAAGAAACTATTATTTTTACGAGTATCAATAGAGCCAAAGGAAATGAAGCTGCAATGATCTATGTAATCAATGCTCAAGAATGCTTCTCAGGCTTAGAACTTGCTAGGAAAAGGAATATCTTATTTACTGCGATGACAAGAAGCAAAGCTTGGATAAGAGTATTAGGTTATGGTGAAAATATGAGAGGTTTAGTAGAAGAATTTGAGAAGATTAAGGGTGGAAACTTTGTTCTTGAATTCACTTATCCTACAGAAGAAGAACGTAAAAAAATGAACCTTATTAATAGAGAGATTAACCCAAAGGGACGCGGTATTATAGCTAAGTCACGTAGTAGCATAAAAGAGTTAATTGAAGCTCTTGAGAAAGGTGACATCCAGAAAGAAGACTTACCCCCAGAGTTAGTAAATCAACTCAAAGAAAAGCTGTAAGAATCTTGAACATACCCAGCAACTAATCTAAAACTCTTAACCTGCATAAAGTAAAATCTAATTTATGAATAAGTTTAATGACTAGCCATCAAGAGATTTTCAAAGAAATTAAGGAAATCACTCAAAAATTAATATTAATTGGTTTATCGGATAAACAAAATTTTCCTTCATCTACACAGACTGGTAAAGGTAGTTATAAAATCGCATATTCTGGAATGCAGGATCTCTCAATAGTATTGAAAAATGTTGATTACAAAGAGATGTATGAGGAATTAGATAGAAATGACAACTATAATATCAAAATGATTGATGGTGCGTTAATCCAGTTGATGTATACTTATGAAAATTCTAGTTTAATTTCACATAGATTAGCCTTTTTTCCATCACCATTTTTAGAAAACTTTCAGAACGATCCGGAGATTTATGAAAATGACGAAATATATGCAGACATAATAGCAAAAAATATATTGCCAGTACCAATTAGATTTGATTACGATCCACACAACCATCAAGAATTAGATCACCCGAAATCTCATCTAACTCTCGGACAATTCAAAAATTGTAGAATACCTGTTTGCTCTCCCATAGCACCCAGTACATTCATATCTTTTATTCTTCGTAGTTTTTACAACACCGCATTTAAAAAATTCACAGATCAACTTACATTTTCCAGTAAGCTTTTTGATAAAACTATAACCCCCGCAGAGAAAAAGTTATTGCACATAGCTCTTGAATGACCAAACGATCTAAAATCTGGTTGCATCGGAATGATTAAACCGCAGAGGCCGCAGAGTCAGAGAAGAGAGAGATGAATAATTCCGATACCAAGAATTATTCTGTCTTCTTCCTTCTTCCTTCTCTCCTAACCCACCCGTTCCGCCAATTCCAACCAGCGCTCAGTCGCCCGATCGATCTCCTGCGTCAACTGAGCCAAACGATCCGATAACTTCTTCATCTCTGCAAACCCGCTGGGAGCATTGTTAGACAAAATCTTCTCAATGTCTTCTTTTTCAGCTTCCATCTTCGGAATTTGACTTTCTAATTGTTCGTATTCCCGCTTCTCATTGAAGGAAACTTTGGTAGTTTTTTGAGTGGAAATTGTGGATTTTGAATTATTAGATTCAACGGTGCGGGTAAGTTTTTCTTTTTCTTTTTGCCCTTTGATTTCCTTGGCTTCTTCGGCTTTCTTGTAGTCTAAATACACCGAATAATTGCCGGGATACAAGCGCAAATTGCCGCCCGGTTCCAAGGCGAAAACCATGTCGATCGTGCGATCGAGAAAATAGCGATCGTGGGACACCACAATCACGCAGCCGTTAAAATCTTCGAGATAATCCTCCAAAACCGCCAAAGTCTGCACGTCCAGGTCGTTTGTCGGTTCGTCCAAAATCAGCACGTTCGGCGCACTCATCAGCACTTTCAACAGAAATAATCGGCGCTTTTCCCCGCCCGAAAGTTTGCTAATTGGTGAATACTGTTGGTTGGGCGGAAACAGAAACTTTTCCAACATTTGAGAAGCGGTAATGATTTCCCCGTCGGCGGTTTGCACCAACTCCGCCACACTTTTAAGGTATTCAATGACTCGCTGGTCTTCATTGGGTGTCAAATCCTCTGAATGCTGGTCGAAATAACCGATATGAATGGTTGTCCCAATTTCGACAGTACCCGAATCCGGCTGAATGCGTCCGGTGATGATATCCATCAGCGTCGATTTTCCCGCACCGTTGCTACCAATAATTCCAATCCGGTCTTCGGGTGTGAAATTGTAGGTAAAATCTTTAATTAAAGTGCGATCGCCGTAAGCTTTATTGATATGCAGTAACTCAATCACCTTCTTACCAATCCTGCGGCCCGCTGTAGCAATCTCGACTTTGCCATTGGCTGTTTTAAACTCTTCTGCTCGCATATCTTTAATGCGATCGATCCGAGCTTTTTGCTTGGTACTGCGTGCCTTCGGCCCCTTCTTGAGCCATTCCAACTCGCGCCGTAATACTCCCGAAAATTTGCGCTGAGTGCTGGCGGCTGATTCTTCAGCTAGGGCTTTTTTCTCCAAGTAATAAGCGTAATTTCCAGCATAATTGTAAAGGTCGCCGCGATCGATCTCCAGGATGCGATTGGTAACGCGATCGAGAAAATAACGATCGTGCGTAATCAGCAGCAAAGCACCGCGATAGCCGTTCAAATAGTTCTGCAACCACTCCACAGACAGCGCATCCAAGTGGTTTGTCGGTTCATCCATCAGCAAGACATCGGGCTCGGACAACAAAGCCGTTGCTAAGGCAATTCGCTTGCGGTAGCCGCCGGACAAATCGGCAATTTTCGCATCAAAATCCTCAATTCCCAACTTAGTCAAAATCAATTTAGCCTTGGTTTCCAAATCCCACGCATCCACCTCATCAATGCGTTCAGATACCGCCGACAAACGCGCCATCAACTTGTCTGTATCGCCTTTTCCGTGGGACAGTTGATCGGAAATTTCCTCATATTCCCGCACCAAAGCCATTTGTTCGCCGCTGTCGGCAAATACTTGCTCTAAAACCGTGTGATTTTCGTCTAAATCCGGCTGTTGCGGGAGATACACAATTGTAGACCCTGGATTGACCCAGCGATCGCCAGAGTCGATCAACTCCATACCGGCAATCATTTTCAGCAGGGTGGATTTCCCGGAACCGTTGGTGCCGATGAGTCCGACTTTATCGCCTTCATCGAGGCTGAAGCTGGCATCTGTCAAGAGTTCCTTGATGCCGAAGTCTTTTTTGATCGATCGCAGAGTAAAAATAGTCATCTGTATAGAAAGTCATTTACCTAACTTCACTTTAGTGTAGCATGGTGTTACGTGTATTAATTGCATTATTTCGGAATCGTATTGCGTCTTGTACCGCATCTTCGATCTAACTATAAGTTAGAGCTAAATTTTGAGCGATCGTTATTTTATGTTTTCTATTCCGATTCAATTATCATCTCAGGTTTCCAGTGATGAATTTAGATGAAAGAAAACTAGCAGTTAGGCATTTTTACGAGCTGTTTTGCGAAGCGAACGCTGTGACTTCTTTTTACGAGACAGTAGTCCACAATAAATGCCCTGACGTTTGCCCAATCTATCAAAAAATTGCCAGTCTTAAATTGTTAGCAATCTCTGTTTCTTCAGGTTTCGATTGTATAGAAATTGAGAGAATACAGCAGAATATCCCTCAAACTGTTACTGATGCTTTCGACCGTCACTTCTGGTATTCCCAGTGGACTCTTAGTGAATTATCTCTCGTAAAAATTCCGATTGCTGAACAAGACACATTTTTTTTGTTTGTTGTAGGGTTGTGTGATGATGGTTGGGAAAACAATGCTAGGTTTATCGAAATCTTTGCCCAACAAGGCGAGTTTATCGGCGCAACAGATTTGTACTGCGATCGAGCAGTGAAATGGAGAGAAAAAAAATTCACAAATCAGGACTATAGAGACATTAGAGGCGAGGCTCCTCCTCCTTGGTCGGGAGATGTTCCTAACGATGTTACCTACCACGAATCCTTATCGTCAGCAGAAATACTCGAAGAGAATCTATCTTGCTTGTCCTTCGAGACTGTGTACTACCAGGAACCTTTATGGTCTGAAGAAATGCTCTGGCTATTGGCTAGAGAAATTGAGAATCAAGGGGGATTTATTCGTTATGTTCTTCCCGATAAAACTTACGGTATTTAATGGGTGCATCTCACTTTGGCAAATATATCAAATTGAAAGTTGACCGTTGAGGTAAGCACAGCGAAGAGAAAGGAT
>NZ_JAUBWA010000128.1:0-18582 GCF_036702825.1 Microcoleus sp. A003_D6
CCGGAAACCCTAGTAATAGGGATATTAAGACCGAAATGTCTTAAGAATCCCCGTCGCGATCGCGCGGGGAGTGTCAACACAAAGATTGCTCGAAAGGAGCGATCGCGCCTTTCCAGCTATGTGCCTTACCGTTGCGCGATCGCTTCCAAACTCAAAACTAATTTACGAGCGATCGTCCGGATCGAACACGACTATTAGGCGAGCTTCCGGCAACAACTGTCGCAAAATGCGGATCTGACCGTCTGCATCCGACCAACTGCGAAACCGACCCACGACGCTTCTTTGCAAATTGGGCAGCAGGCGAACAATAATCCAGGAATTCAGACGCTGTTTATAAGGCATAATCGATTCATGCTCCTTTCCAAAGGGGTATTAGAGCCAGTCCTTGTACTTTCCACGGTTCTGGACTGGCTATTAAACATATTGTCTAATCAATTTATTGTTTAGTCAAGATGCTTAAGCATCTTATATAAAAAATGTGCGATCGAGGTTATGCCGAAAAAGCCGGTTCCGCGACCTGAAGATGAAGAGTCGCATTTGAAGAAGCTCAGGGAAGAACTGGAGATGAGTCAGGAAGATTTGGCGCGAGAGCTTGGCGTTTCGTCGCAAACAATCAGTCGTTGGGAGTTGGGAAAGAATGTGCCGACGTTCACCGTCAAGCAGATGAAAGCTTTGGAGAAATTGCTGGCTAGCATCGGCAGGTCGATCGGCGACTTGCCAGACAATCTGTGATGGAAACGATTTTCCAATCTAAAATCAATCGGCATCTAAAATTACCCGATCGCGCCCTGCGTCTTTAGCCTGATAAAGCGCGCGGTCTGCCGCTGCAATCAAGCTTTTTTGTGCTGCGGACGATCGAGGAACCGTACTCGCTACTCCCAAACTCAGCGTCACGAGAGAACACACCTCCGAATTAATGTGTTCGATTTCTAGTTTTTTCACCCAGACTCGAATTTGCTCTGCAATCGAGACAGCAATTTCGGGTGAAGTTCGAGGCAAAATTACCGCAAATTCTTCACCTCCGTAACGGGCTACCAGCGTCTCCCCCGAAACTTCGCCTGCTGAGTAATTTACGGCTTCCAAAATAGCTTGGGCTACCTGTTGCAAGCAAGCGTCTCCGGCCTGATGTCCGTAAGTATCGTTGTATGTCTTAAAAAAGTCAATATCGCATAAAATTAAAGATAGTTCGGCTGTTTCTCCTCCCAATTCCTGCCATGTTTTCTCTAAGTATTGGTTAAAACAGCGGCGGTTTGCTACCTGAGTTAACCCATCCGAGTTGGCAAGGCGATACAATTCGGAATTAGCTGATTTTAATTGAGAATTAGCGGCTTCTAATTCGGATTGTGTAACAGATAAATTGTAATAAAGTTCGCTAATATACCAAGTAGCTTGTTGGTGAATTTGTGATAAAGCTACCAACACTTGATGCACGTCTAACAATCGGTAAACTTGAGGTTCTAACTGCACAACAATCGGCTCGTAAAGCTGTTCCGGCGACCGTTGCAGGGCCCGCTGAGCTGCCATGACAATTAAGGTGGCTCCTGGTAAAATCAAAATATCGGTTTGAGTTATTTGATACAAAGCCATAATTGGTCTGCAAGCAAATATGTCTACTCCGTAAGGGCGGCTCATGCGTTCCATAAATCGCCTGCGCGAGATCATCCCTAAAAACTCGCTATCTACGGTCAAAATAACTCCCGGAAGCAGCGGGTGAGCTTGAAATAACCTAGCTACTTCTTTGGCGAGATGTGAGGATTCAACTTGAAAATTAAATACAGCCAGCTCCTTAAGAGTAGACTCTAAAGTTAAATTTTCAGATAGTTTTTCAGGCGATTTAAAGGGCGCGATAAATTCAACAGACACAGCGCATATCCGCATAAACAATAGAGTACAAATAAAGCTAATATCAGCTATTAACTTATGTTAACATTTATTGATGAGCATTGGCTGTATTCTTTACTACACTATTTATTTCAGGGGATAAGCTGCTGCGTTAGTTTCGGCCGTGCCTGCATTCCATGAATTCATCCTCACTCAATTAGAGATTTATTGAATTATTACTCGATTTTTACTGTTGGCTTTTTGCGTCGTAAAAAAACCGGTTTCTGTGCCAGTCCTCAACAAAGGAGTGGCGCACAAAAAACTCAAGAAACCGGATTTTAAACCGGAGTCGAGGCTGTAACGAGGTTTTGCGTAAAAAAACGCGGTTTCTGCCTCTGTCCTAAACTCAAAACTCAAAACTCTCTCACCACCCCCAAGTTCCTGGCCCTCCCTTAAACGGGCCGACTATATCTTTGGTAATCCAACCACCATAAAAACTCCCTTGTTGAGCTTGTACTAATTCCCCATCCACATAACAGGCATCCATTAGGCTCGGATAAAAAGCCACATAATCTTTAATAGGCTCAAATACTTGTATGGGATTCGGATAAAACCAAGCCGCATTCGCTACTTCTTGTTCTCCCACCCTCACAGTGTAATAACCGGCTTGTCCCTTCCACTCGCACCAAGAACCCCGTGAAGTTTTGTGCAAATATTGCATTTGGATGTCTTCAGGAGAGATATAGTAGAAAGGAGGGTGACTTGTCTCCAATACCCGCTGAGGGCGGCGCGTGTCGGCAAGTGTCACTCCATTAAAAACTATCTGTACGTGTTTGGTCAATTCCTCAAGGCGAGGGGGACGCGGGTAATCCCAAACAGACTCTTGACCGGGGCCTGGTTCTATTCGATCGAACTTCACTTGCACAATCTCCCCTGCAAAAAACAATTAGCGACTTAATATTACAATTTAATGTACCTTTAATCTAGTCGCTGCTTCACACAAAACTAGCTTTTCTCAACTCTCGGTAATATGAGTATTCGCGGCATAGATGTTTGCGACTATCAGCCCAATGTTAATTGGGCTGATAGTTGCCCGTGGAGGAATTCTCTTGAGTTTTGTCAAATCGACGGAAGGTGCAACGTTAGTTTCCAAAGTTTCCAAAACTTTCGCCCGCAATTGGGCGGCCGTGAAAGCGGCGGGGATTCAACGCGGTGCTTATTACCACTTTTTTCGACCGGCAAGCAGTTTCAAGGACAAATAGATTTGTTCCTCAAAACTGTCAAACTCGATCCGGGAGATTTGCCGGGAGTCTTGGATTTGGAAACTACAGGCGGTTTGAGTGCGGGTGAATTGCGCGATCGAGCCACAACTACAGAATTATCTGATAAAGTTATAGCCAATATCAAGGTTTTTTAATCTTATTAGCAAAAGTCCAGGGCCGTGCCGAGTTTGTAAGCTGGGCAGAAAATAGCGCCTTGACTCAAATTACCCGCGATCGAACATTTAAAACTAAGCGGGCAGCCTGTAACAATCATATCTATGGAAATCCCCTTTAACATCACCCTGTTGATGGTCATGACCGTCACCTGTGGTATCAGCGCTCAAGTTCTGGCCGCTTATCTGAAAGTTCCGGCGATCGTATTTTTGCTGCTGTTCGGCATTTTAGCAGGCCCAGACTGCTTGGGACTGCTGCACCCAAATTTGCTGGGCAGCGGTTTGGAAGTTATGGTCTCCCTTTCCGTAGCATTAATTTTGTTTGAAGGCGGCTTGAATTTGGAATTGCGAGATTTGGGCAAAGTTTCCGGCAGCATCCGCAATTTAGTTACTGTAGGCACTTTAATTACGCTAATTGGCGGCGGAATGGCCGCGCACTGGCTGGGAGAATTTCCCTGGCCGATCGCATTTCTGTATGCTTCTCTAGTAGTCGTCACAGGCCCCACAGTAATCGGCCCTTTGCTCAAACAAGTATCAGTTGACAAACAAGTCGCCGCCTTGCTAGAAGCAGAAGGCGTTTTAATCGATCCTGTCGGGGCAATTCTGGCGGTATTGGTGCTGAATATTATTTTGAACGGCAATGCTGATTTGCTGGTTTTGTTCCGAGATTTAATCGTGCGACTATTAGTTGGCGCAGTCGTCGGAGTTGTGGGAGGTTGGCTGCTGGGATTGATTCTCAAGCGATCGAACTTTCTCTCAGAAGACCTCAAAAACTTAGTAGTTTTAGCCAGTTTGTGGGGATTCTTCGGCTTAGCAGAAGAAATCCGCAGCGAATCGGGACTGATGGCAACAGTCCTCTCCGGCATCGTTCTCAAAGCCGCTGCTGTCCCGGAAGAAAGGCTGCTGAGGAGGTTTAAAGGTCAACTCACAGTCCTGGCTATTTCCGTGCTGTTCGTGCTGCTAGCGGCCGATTTATCCCTCGCTAGTGTAGTCGCCCTCGGTTGGGGAAGTTTGTTCACAGTTTTAGCTTTAATGTGGGTAGTGCGGCCGGTCAACGTTTGGCTGTGCACTTGGAACAGCGGACTGAATTGGCGGCAGAAATTATTTGTTTGTTGGGTAGCCCCGAGGGGAATTGTCTCAGCGTCGATCGCATCTTTATTTGCAATTTTGCTCACCCAGCGGGGAATCAACGGCGGCGACTCCATTAAAGCCTTAGTTTTCCTAACAATTATTATGACAGTTTTCGTGCAGGGGCTGACAGCCGGATGGATGGCTCAACTTTTGGGCATCACCTCAAAATCTGTAACCGGTGCAGCAATTGTAGGGTCAAATCCTTTGAGCAGATTAATTGCTCGCTTGTTCCAAGAACGCGGAGAATCTGTGGCAATTATCGACACTAACCCGGAAGCTTGCGCGCAAGCAGAACGAGAAGGTTTGCGGGTGTTTTTGAGCAGTGCTCTCGACCACAGCGTGTTAGAAGAAGCCGGACTCGAATCGATGGGAACTTTTTTGGCAATGACTAACAACGGCGAGGTAAACTTAGTATTAGCTCAGCGAGCGGCAGAGGAGTTTGCACCGCCGAGAGTTTTGGCAATATTCCCCAAAGACCCGCAAGCAAATACACCTGCAAATCCGACTAAAATCAATCAAGCTTTTGTCTCGGATTTGTCGCTGAAGGATTGGAACGAATATTTGAGCGACGGCGAAGTAAAATTGGGGGAAACCGAGTTAAAAAGTGAGGGATTGCAGTTTCAGATTGCTCACTTGCAAGCTTTGGTTCAGGCTGGGGAATTGGCGCCGCTGCTGCTGGAAAGACAGGGATACTTGCAAGTAGTGTCAGCCGTCGAGATTTGGCAAGCGGGCGATCGAATTATTTATTTGCTGTACGATCCGACACCGAAATTGTTGAAAAGATTGTCTGGTTCGTCTCAGTCTCGCTTGATTTTGGAAAAGCATCAGGTAGTTGAAGAAGTGCCGATTCCTGATGCGGTTTTAGAGCAGGTTTTGGAGTCAGCGGAAATAGCAGAAGAGGCTGAAGTTTTGCAGCCGCCAGTTTCAAGGTAGGGGCATTAACCCTGTGTCCGATCGGTGCTATAATAGACCTCTTGCAAAAATAACTAGGGCGGGTTCTCCGGCCCATCCCACAAAATTTTTTTTCTTGTGGAATGGGGATCTTGCCCGTTCCAGAATTTGATTAAAAGGATTTTTGCAAGAGGTCTAATCTAGGTATCCCAGCAACAAGCAGGATGATTTTATGACAGCAGAAGGTTCGTATCAAGCAAAGACGTACAATCTGGAATTAGAGGGAGAAATCCAGCGGTTAAAAGCTCAAGTTTTGATAAGTTGGTTCAAGGAAGCGCGCACTTTAAAGTGGTTCGGTTTAGCCGACGGAATGAATGTTTTGGAAGCGGGTAGCGGGCCGGGATTTTTTACAGAAAAACTGTTAGAATTGCTGCCAAACAGTTCGGTAACAGCGGTAGAAATTGACCCGGTACTGCACGAAAAAGCAGTAGAATATTTGCATGAAAAAGCTGGCGATCGAGTAAATCACGTCCAAGCGTCGGTTGCGGATACTGGTTTGGCGGCTAACACTTTCGATTTTGCGATCGCCCGTTTGCTATTCGTCCACCTCCCAGATCCCGTCGCAGCAGCCCGAGAAATATGCCGCATCTTGAAGCCTGGGGGTAAACTGGTGATTGTCGATAGCGATGCGGATCTGTTTTGGCTGACAAATCCACCGCTGTCAGCCGAGATTGTCAGGGAAAAATGGAAACAGGTAATGGCACTTCGGGGCGGCAATTTGTCGATCGGGCGAAATCTGTGCCGCATTCTCAAAGAAGCTGGGTTTGTTAACGTAGATTTAGAAGCAGTTGTCAGCCACAGCGATATCATAGGAATTGAAGCATTTCAACCTTTGCTGGACTCCGGGCCGATTTTGCAAATGGTCAAACAAGGGTTGATTTCTGAGTCGGAAATAGCCAGCTATCTGGTTTCGATGGATGAGTTTGTAGCTGCGGGCGATGGACGATTGATGATGAGTTTTTGGTTGATGGCTTGCGGGGAAAAATATGAATAGACATCTCGGATAATTCTCAAGCTTTCTCCCCGCAACAGACTTGAATTGCATAAGTCTTAGATTGATACATAAACCGCAGATGTAAGGCGGATAAACCCAGATAAACGCAGATAATTGAAGGGATTCAAAGTGAAGGAAAGCAAGAAGTCTAATGACTGATGACTCCCTTTAACCTTCTGCTCTTTCCTTCGCGCTCTTAGCGCCTTCGCGGTTCGTTTCTACCGCAAATACCCAATCCAAGCCGGCAAAACCTCCGGCGAACCGTACCACTTCCCCGGAGAGCGAGGCGAATGCCAAACCCCATCCAACACCAAATTTTCAGCCCCGTCCAAAAGAGCAGCTTCCACCGGCGTAATTCCATCTCCCCAAGTTTCGCCCTTCCCCACAGTCAACTCATAACTTTTGTAAGCCAGCCAAGTCCCTAAACCGCGCTTGCCAAAAACCGCCTTCCCCGCAGCGCACACGTAGCGCACCTGCGGGTGAAAAGCCCCCGGATAGTGAATTTTGACAAAATCTAGATTTTTGCGCGTCCAGCGCTCAACAGAGACGTGCGGCGTGCCTAAAGTGATGAGAGTGTGGACGCAAGGGTGAGCGTTCCACAAACCGACATCCTCAAGCACGTCGCCGTGAATCGTGTATGGCTTTTCGCCTAAATAGATGCGAGAAATCCAGCCGCCGGCGGAATGACCGACGAGATTGATCTGGGAGACGCCGTATTGCTGTAACATTTGTTTGACCGTACGATCGAGCTGTCGCAAAATTGGCACCATCGACCGCCCGCCAAAAGTCGGCAACCAATCTCGCTTGCTCAGCGGTACTGTTACTGTTGGAAAACCTCGATCGACCAGAGATTTTTCTAATTCCCCATAGTCGGAAGCAGCAGCAAAATATCCTGGTAAAATCACCGTTGGTAATGGCATTGTCAATTTTAGATTTTAGATTTTAGATTTTAGATTATTGAATTTGCGGCCGGGGTGCTACGATCTGTTTTTCAAGTTCAAAGACGCTTGCCGAAGCATCCTTCGGATTGCTGACATCTGCCGCTCGTTAAACCTTTTGCTTAGGGAATATCTACTTCTATGGCTCGCGAGCCGATTCAAACATGGTATTTTACCCTAGTTGTCGTTCACTTAGAAGACCGTTTTCTACTGGTACAAGAGCGCAAGTACCAGCAGCAGTGGTATCTCCCAGCAGGGCGAGTGGAAAAAGGGGAGACTTTGCTCGAAGCAGCTATGCGGAATACCATCGAGGAAGCGGGCATTTCCGTCATCGTTGAGGGAATTCTCAGGATAGAGCACACAGTGATGCCTAGAGGCAATGTGCGCCTCCGAGTCATTTTTGTGGCTCGTCCACAAGATAAGACGCCTCCCAAAAGCAAGCCGGATGAGCATACTTTGTGCGCTGGCTGGTATTCTCTCAATGAATTAGACCAGTTGTCTCTACGGGGAGAAGAAGTTCGGGAAATGTTTCAATATATGGCAAGCGGTGCTCCCATTTATCCGATCGACTTGCTCACCATTGAGGGAGCTCCTTTTAAAACTTACCGCTATCGCTGGTGAGTCCATCGATTTTAGATTTTAGATTTTAGATTTTAGATTTTAGATTTTAGACTTCGGCGTGAGTGCGATCGCCCTTACCAGAAAGAATTGGTTTAAAGCCCAAAGCCTTGCAGGGAGAAATTAAAATCCGACTATTCATTACTCCAATCCTCGGACTTCCAGGTAGAGGTCGCTATAAAGCGGTCAACTGCGGTGCCCGCTCGCGTAGTCGAAGGGTCAACTGCGGTGCCCGCTCGCCCTTCGACTACGCGAGCGGATAAACTACGTCGAAGGGCTGCGGGCTGGGTTGACAGCCACTCGATACAGTTTTTTGATGGCGTAACCGAATTGGAAACGCCGATCGATCGAACTTGTCGATCGTGTTTAATAAATTTGGTTTAGTTTTGGGCCCGTGAATTTTCATCAAGGTCGATCGGGCAACTTCGAGGGCGATCGTGCTAAAATTATACCTTTGAATTCCCAACCTCTCCTCATCAAAACGAATTCACACTCAATCACAACCACAACAATATAAATTACCAATCCCCCAATCCCCCAATCCCCCAATCACTCAATCTAAAATCTAAAATCTAAAATCTAAAATTTAAATGACTGACTCTTCCTCCCTAGCAAACACCCTTTCCGAACCGCTGCGCCAGCCTTTTTGGTGGGCAGCCCTAGCTTCTATCACCCTTCACGGAGCCCTCGGAGCAAGCGCCCCGACGATCTCAAACATCCTGTACGGTGGAAATTCATCAAAAAATCTGCCCGGTTCCGTCGGCTTCGTACAACTAACTGCTGCCGAAGTCAGCCGCCTGCCGCAAACCATACCCCCGCAGGCGTCCAATACGCCGTTTTCGATCGCACCCGTTCCCCTTGGGCCCTCGCCCAAGTTAGCCGCGCCCTTGCCCCCCGCACCTCCAACCATCAACTTGCCCGCCCTGCCGCCGGGAATGCCCCCGCCTGGATTCTTTTCCCCTCTCCCTTCTTCCCCTCTCCCGCCCTTCACGGCCCCAACAGCCCCGCCCCCTCCCAAAACTCCATCCCCAACTGTCAGAACCCCCTCGCTGAATACACCAACTCTCATCCCGCAAGCCCCAGACGGCATTCAGATTTTCCCGCCATTGCCCGGTAATTTCGATCGCAATATCCCGCCGCCGCCACCATCAGTCACAGGAGAACCCCAGCTTCCCGGCGGGTCCTTGGAAGATGAGGCAGAAACGCTCAAAAGAACCATAGCCAGTAGAGGCGGACTCCCGCTATTTCCAGACGGAGCTCCAGTCTTTACCCCGGAATTCCCAATTGGCCCCAGGAATTCGGGAGATGGAGGACCAAAATTGACTCAAAAAGATCCGAATAAAAGGAATCTCATCGCAGAAACTCCCGAAGAAAGAAACAAGAGGCAACAATTTGAAGAGGGACAGCAACAGCTAGAACAGCCCGGACAACCGGGTTCAAACTTACCCGCCGACAGAGAGACACAGCTTGCGGCTGCAAATACCTATGTTGCTTTGTTTGACAGATTCAAAAAAGCTTATCCCGACTTGGAAATGACGGCGCCGACTCCTGTGAATGTCGCTTATCCCGCAGCAGCTTGCTCGCAAAAACTCGAAGGAACAGCAGTTTTCGGAGCAGTTGTCAACCCTCAAGGCTTGCTCAGGGCCGAGCCTCAGCCGATCGTCCAGACGGGTTACAGTATTCTGGACAATGCCGCTAAAACTGCGATTATTGACACTTCTCTAATATTTCCAGCAGCTAGCACGCACAAGTTTTACCAGGTGGCTGTCGCGTTTAAATACGACCAAAAAGTTTGCAGCGGCATTCCTCTCACCCCATCCACCGCCCCAACCAGGCCCAACCCAGCAGGCCAGCAGACGCCAGGGCCCAGACCAACAGCCCAGCCGCCCTCCCCAGCGCCTGCTGAAGTGAAACCGCAGTTTGAGAAGCCACCGGCCGCCTCAAACAAACCGAAGCCAGGAACCCAACCGTCGCCACCGCCCGCACCAAAGCCAGCCCCCGAACCGTCGCCGTCGCCAGAAGCTGCGCCATCTCCGGCCCCGGAAGTGTCGCCGTCGCCAGAAGCTGCGCCCTCTCCAGCCCCGGAAGTGTCGCCGTCGCCAGAAGCTGCGCCCTCTCCGGCCCCGGAAGTGTCGCCGTCGCCAGAATCTGCGCCCTCTCCGACCCCGGAAGTGTCGCCGTCGCCAGAATCTGCGCCCTCTCCGACCCCGGAAGTGTCGCCGTCTCCTGCGCCTTCTCCTGCTACCGAAAATTAATAGACCTCTTGCAAAAATCCTTTTAATCAAATTCTGGAACGGGCAAGATGCCCATTCCACAAGAAAAAAAATTTTGTGGGATGGGCCCCAGAGCCCGTCCTAGTTATTTTTGCAAGAGGTCTAATGGTTAATGGGCAATTGGTAATAATTGGTAATGCGTAATTGGGAATGGGGAATTGGTAATATCCAATCTGCTTGCTTCACTTTTGTGAGTTAGTAGTTAGTAGGGTGCGTCAGCTTCGATATTTTTTGCTTCTCAAACTAATTTCTACTTGCTGACGCACCCTACTTTCTTAACAAGCGAGATTGATTTCAATTGTATTGAATTTTATACACTTGAAATCATGAGAATCGGCGGTTAAAACCGATCCTCCACAAACGAAGTCTGCGTCCGCCGACAAGCGAGATTGATTTCAATTGTATTGAACTTTATACATTTGGAATAAGTCGCCGCTTTGCTTTTTTACTACCTTAGCGCCTGCCGCTTTAATCATTTTTTCCCAATCTTCTATTGTCTCTAAAAAGACTTCCCCGGCTCGATAAGTTTCCAAAATTGCCCAATCTTCTGCTAGAGGAGCATTGGGGTTGAGGACATCAAAAACAAAATGACCGCCCGGTTTTAGTACCCGCTTTACTTCTCCCATGACAATACTCCAATAGTCTATGGGATAGTAACAGCTAAAGCCGGTAGCGAGGCATAAATCGAACTGAGCCTCTTCGTAATTTAACTGGTGAGCGGGGGCCCATTCTACGCCTTTGAACAGCTTGGAATTGAGCTGAGGGCCGCGAGCATTTAAAGCGTCTCGCGCTGCGCTGCTGATTTCTTGACCGTAAAAAAAAGCTTCCCAATCCCGCCAAGGGTAGATCAGAAAGCTGACTCCGCAGCCAATGTCTAAACAGCGCTGATTTTTTTGAGGTTTGGCAATTTTCCAGAAGGGAGAAACTGTTTTTGCTTGGAGAGTTCCTGCGACTGATTCCAGGAAAATCGGCATTGCTTCGACTTCTTCGGGTAAGGCGAAAGCTTCTCCTCGGTATTCGCGATCGAACCGGGCAGCAACCTGCGATAGTAAAACTTGCCAGCTATCTGATTTGCCTTTGGCAAACCAAGTTTGCTCGCTTGTACTTGCTAGGCGATCGGACTTTTTAGACATTCTTGAATTACCTTTTAGAAGCTTTGAGAGCTTTTGTAAAGTTTTGGCGGTAAGGCTTATTAAAAATTAACGCGGGCCAAAGCAGGGACAGCTTTAGGCGATTTGTAAAACTTCTGTCGAAGTTAGTGCGATCGAAACCGTTCCAAAATTTCCAAATACCGCCACCGTAAGCGATCAGCAATGCCAAGCTAATTAACGTACTCATTTAAAAAAACCCCTAAGCAATGGATAGGATTTTGGGTCAGCTAGTCAAAGCGCTACCCTTAATCTATCATTTATCAGACGCCAAGGCGCACCGATACCTGTAACAGTTCCACCTTCAGAAAGAGACTTAAAAATCCCCGCTGGCCACAAACTTAAAAATAACACCCCCAAAATAGCTTTCACCGAGCAAGCAAGAAGGGACTTCTGCCAAAAGTCGATGATTCTGAGGACTTATAAGATTGAAAAATTGAAGAATGAAAGAATTGGGAATGACTACTGATGACATCAGGGTTTGGAGTACGGGCCTACAGTTGCATTCTTTTTTTAAACTGGTATTATCCAACATCCCTACAAATCCGACGAGCTCGACCGGGGGATTGCTGCGAGACCGCAAGTCCTAATTCGGTTGAAATCGGTTGCTTTTGGGGACGGCCTCGCCTTCGTGGATTTCACAGAGGTGTAACTACTCAAAAGATAATTAACGAAGAAGTGATAGCTGGCGGCCCACGAATTACAGCAGGCAAACTTTTTCTAGCGGACAATGACGGTAGAGAGGTTTCTAAGCAAGGAGGATTTTATGCGTGCAGTGCTAATGGCTGGTGGGTCGGGAACGAGGCTCAGACCCCTGACGTGCGATTTGCCTAAACCTATGGTGCCAATTTTAAATCGCCCGATCGCCGAACACATTATCAATTTGCTAAAAAGGCATCAGATTACGGAAATTATTGCTACGCTGCACTACCTTCCCGATGTCATGCGCGAATATTTTACTGACGGGGCAGAATTTGGCGTTCAAATGACTTACGCTGTGGAGGAAGACCAACCGCTGGGTACGGCTGGTTGCGTCAAAAATATTGCTGAATTGCTCGATCGAACTTTTCTGGTCATCAGCGGCGACAGCATCACAGACTTCGACTTGACGGAAGCTCTGAAATTTCACCGCAGCAAGCAATCCAAAGCCACGTTAATTTTAACTCGCGTTCCCAACCCGATGGAATTCGGGGTCGTGATTACCGAGGAAAATTACCGCATCAGCCGCTTTCTGGAAAAGCCTTCTAGCAGCGAAATTTTCTCCGATACTGTCAATACCGGCACCTACATTTTAGAACCGGAAGTCTTGGATTACCTGCCCGCAAATCAGGAGTGCGACTTCTCGAAAGACTTGTTTCCCCTGCTGCTGGAAAAAAACGAGCCGATGTACGGTTACATCGCCGAGGGTTATTGGTGCGATGTCGGCCAGCTAGATGTTTACCGGGAAGCTCAGTACGACGCACTGCATGGAAAGGTCAAATTGGATTTGACCTACTACAGCGAAGTTCGATCGGGACTTTGGGTAGGTCAGAATACTTTTATTGACGATAGCGCGATCGTCGAAGTACCGGCCATGATCGGCAACAATTGCCGGATTGGAGCCCGAGTTAAAATCGATGCCGGTACGGTGCTCGGAGATAACGTGACAGTCGGGGCGGACGCTAATCTCAAACGTCCCATTGTCTGGAACGGAGCAATTGTCGGCGAAGACGCTCACCTCAGAGCCTGCGTGATTTGCCGCAGCACCCGCGTAGACAGGCGCGCTCATGTATTGGAAGGTGCTGTGGTCGGTTCGATGTCCGTCGTGGGAGAAGAAGCGCAAGTGGGCCCGAGCGTGCGCGTCTGGCCGAGCAAAAATATTGAATCCGGCGCTCTGTTAAATCAAAATTTAATTTGGGGAGAACAAGCTAAGCGGAATTTGTTCGGTCAGCGCGGCGTTCAAGGACTGGCAAATGTGGATGTTACCCCGGAATTCGCGGTGAAATTGGGCGCGGCTTACGGCTCGACTTTGAAACCCGGGACTTCGGTATCGGTTTCTCGCGATCAGCGGAGCATTTCGCGGATGGTTTCGAGGTCTTTGATTGCGGGTTTGATGTCGGTGGGAATTAATGTGATCAATTTGGAATCGACGGCAATTCCGATCGCGCGCACGGTTACGTCTACGATCTCAATTGCCGGTGGGATTCACGTTCGCATTTCGCCCGATCGCTCCGACCACATTTTAATTGAATTTTTCGATATCAAAGGCATCAATATTACTAAAGCCGCTGAAAAAAAAATCGAGGGCGCTTATTTTAAGGAAGATTTGCGCAGGGCTCTAATTCCGGAAATTGGAGAAATGTCGTACTTTAACCAAGCTCTCGACATTTACAACCGCATTTTTGAGCGGCAGATGAATGTTGAAGCAATCCGCTACAGCAATTCTAAGGTGGTAATCGATTACGTTTACGCGGTTTCTGGAGCAATTCTGCCGCAAATGCTTGCCAAGTTCGGCTGCGATGCGGTGGTGCTCAATGCCAGTCTCAAGCAGACTTCTTTGAGCAACGGGGAACGGGAATATTTGCTCGACCAACTAGGTCGGGTGGTGAAAGCACTCAGCGCTAATTTTGGCGTGCAAGTGTCGGCCAACGGCGAACAGCTCATTTTGGTAGATGAATCGGGAATAGCTATTCGCGGGGAAATGCTGACGGCGCTGATGGTAAATTTGATGCTGACTTCTCATCCCAGAGGTACAGTGGTAGTACCGGTGAATGCGTCTTCTGCGGTGGAGGCGATCGCCCGCCGCTATCAAAGCAAGGTAATCCGCACTAAGGCGAACCCAACTGCTTTGATGGAAGCCGCTAACAGGAATCCTAATGTGGTTTTGGGCGGCAGCGGCAATATGGGTTTTATTTTCCCGCAGTTGCATCCAGGATTTGACGGAATGTTCTGCATTGCTAAAGTGATAGAAATGATGACTATTCAGGAGCGATCGCTCGGACAGATCAAAGCCGAACTTCCCCGCGTCACCCACCGCAGTTACAGCGTCCGCTGTCCTTGGACGGTCAAGGGTTCGCTGATGCGGCATTTAGTAGAAACTCATTCGCCCGATCGTTTAGAATTAATAGATGGAGTGAAGATTTTTAACTACAGCGACGACAATTGGGTATTAGTTTTGCCCGATGCTAGCGAACCGACCGTTCATATCTTCGCCAACAGCGAGGATCGAGATTGGGTATCTGAAACTTTGAAGGAGTACCGCGCCCTAGTTCACGATTTTGTCACCCAAGCCGAGGCGGCTGTTCGCCAAGATAAATTTGGGAATGGGTAATTGTTAATTGGTAACTGTTGACTGTTGTCTTTAGTTACCAATTCCCAATTCCCAATTTCCAATTCCCAATTTCCAATTTCCAATTCCCAATTCCCATTTAAGTTATGAATAGCTGCATTTTGATGGCGGAAATAATTCAACAACCGCAACTCCGTTATACTTCTGAGAATCAACTTCAGATCGCTGAGATGCTGGTGCAGTTTCCAGGGCCAAAACCTGAAGATCCGCCAGAACATTTGAAGGTGATAGGATGGGGAAATTTGGCTCAAGAAATTCACGAGAAATATCGCGAGGGCGATCGGGTGATTATTGAAGGCCGGCTGGGTATGAATACGATCGAAAGAGATGGTATTAAAGAAAAGCGCGCTGAACTGACAGCTCAAAGGATTTACAGTGTCGGGGCTGATGCAATGAGTTCGGCTCCCGCAGCTAGAACCGCTCCCGAACCGGCTCAAATTCGCGACACCGCCCCGGCTAACGTGCCGAGCAATGTGGTACCTTTAGGCTCGCACAAGCGCAGTTCTAACAGCGCTCCCGGCAGTGCTAACCGCACGTCTAGTTCGGATTGGAACTCGCATCAGTCTTCAAATTCTGAGTCCGATCGCCAGTCGGGTTCGTCTAACGAAGCTGACAATCCCGATTACGATCCGATTCCGTTTTAAAAAGTAGAGTGCGTCACTTTACAAATGGAGTGTTCGATCGAAAGTGACGCACCTTAATTTAAGAGCGATCGCACTTCAAGAAAAAAAGGGCGAGCGAATTTGGCTGAATTACGAGCTAAATTGCAAATTTTACAGCTCGATCGTCACAATTTTTTTCTTGCTTTTTTCGTCCCGCAGCACGACTGTATTGTAGGGTGATGTATCCGTCCCCAGCGGAATTGGCAGCTTAAAGCTGCCGCTCTTATGCTTCTTAAGTTCGCCTAAATCAATGCTTTTCGTTATATTGCCATCTGTTGCCAGATAAGCGGTAAGTTCACCTTTATAATCTTCAATCAAAAAGTCTTTGAAGAAAAGGACTTCTCCACTACCCTCGACATCGATAGCAAGGATGACCGTACCGCTAAACGTTGCGCCTTTTTGTTCTTCATCAACCGTCGCCATTTTAATTTCCGAGGGGTCTTGACCGGACATATCTGCCATAACTTTTTTCTCCTGAGCGGATCGCAATAATTAACCAGAATCTTACCTGACGCTAGGGGCGATCGCAAAACTCTTAGGACGTATTTCTGCATCGGTCTTGCTTCTGTCTGAGGTTAGAGAAGCCCGCGATCGCGAATTATACCACCAATTATCTCAATTCTTGAGTCAGTAAGTACAGGCCGTTAAAATTATCTCTATAATACCCCCAAGTCTCGCAAACACGGCCCAGTTAATTCGATTCGATATTTAGCATCCTTATTCTGGAGTTTTTAAGTGATTGAGTGGAGAATTAAGCCTGATATTTCTGATAATTTAAGAGCGATCGCACTTCACTAGACCTCTTGCAAAAATAGCTGGGACGGGCAAGATGCCCATCCCACAAAAAGTTTTTTTCTTGTGGAACGGGCATCTTGCCCGTTCCAAAATTTGATTAAAAGGACTTTTGCAAGAGGTCTATTCTTTCCAGTAACGGGTCAAAATCCGCATTACTTCACCTGCTAGAGGCGACGGTAAAGGCGGACTCCACTCGCCAACTTCTGCAAAACCCAAAACGTGCAGCAGATTGATGAGGCTTTCCACTTTTTTGGGAAACCCGCAAATCAACAATCGGATCGGTTGCTTTCCGATGGGTGCATTGGGAATTTCTTCGCGCAGGAGTTCGGGAACTGACTTTGGCTGTGATATCATAATTTTCAACTACACAAATAGTCGGATAGCGATCGCCCTTAAGTTTTCGAGGCTCGGGGGGCGATCGCTTTTCCGTTTGTACATCCTCAGCATAGTTCATTCGCCGCTAAAAGTCAAGCGATACGACAAAAAGTATTGCCGATACGGCAATACAAGTGTTAGTGAAGGTTGCAGGATGCTAACATCACGTTGCAAAGTCCTGGCTAGTAGTTGAGTACCCGCAGTGATCCGTTGGAAATTGGCAGTTGTGATGGCCGATCGCAATATCAGCAATAAAGAATTGGCGGCTAGAGTTGGGATGCACCCAACATCTGTTTCTAAAATCAAAACCCGCCGCCGGCTGACAAGAATTGATGAAACAACTCTTGATGCTTTGTGCAAAGCACTAAACTGCCAACCGGGAGATTTAATGGTGTATGAGGAGGAAAATTCCGATCGCACTTAAAAAACCGACTGCGATCGTTAGTGGTAAGGTTGACAGCGACGCACCTTACACATTCGATCGCACAATTTCCACTGCAAAAACGCGAGCAAACTCAGCGACAAGGATCGATCGCACTCGATCGACCTCAATTCCCGGAATAAACTGCTCCAAACTGCCAACAGGTTTATCTGGAATCCCGCAAGGTACAATTTGCCCAAAACCTTCAAGATTCGGACAAACATTTAAGGCAAAACCGTGCATAGTAATCCAGCGGCTGACTTTAATGCCGATCGCGCCTACTTTGCACCCATCCACCCAAACCCCAGTCATTCCCGGAACCCGCGAACCCTTCAGCCCGCAAACTTCCAGCACGCCCAGCAGCACTTCCTCCAACTGCCGCAAATACCAGTGCAAATCTTGCTGGTGGCGGCGCAAATTTAAAATCGGATACCCCACCAATTGGCCCGGACAGTGGTAAGTCACCTCGCCGCCCCGCTCAACTCGGTGCAGTTCCGGCTGAGTTTTGCCCGGGTCAAATTTCAGAAATTCCAGCTTTGCTCCCAGTCCCAAAGTGTAAACCGGCGGATGTTCCAGCAAAATCAGGACATCTGGCAAATCAGGATTGTCCCGGCGCTCTTGCACCAGTTTTTGCTGGATTTCCCAAGCTTTGGAGTAGGGCACTTGTCCCCAATCGAGGAGCAAGCAGGGTTGTGCGATCGGAGGTTTAGGGATGAGAGGGGAAATCATGAAAAAAATCAAGAGTGGTTTTACGGAATATTTGCGTTATTAAAATCAAGAATTGTCAACAGATAAAAAGATTTTAAAAATAAGTGTTTTGTAGAATACATAGTGCTATTGTATGAACTATACCCACGTTACAGAAGGGAGGGAGCTCTATGAAGCTTGTTATCCAGGGTAAAAATATAGAAATCACCGATGCAATTCGCGAGTACGTCAACCAAAAGATTGAAAAGGCTGTCAGCCATTTTCAAACTTTGACTACTGAAGTGGACATCCATCTGTCGGTGGCTCGTAACCCCAGGATCAATCCTAAGCAGACTGCTGAGGTGACTATCTATGCAAATGGCAGCGTGATTCGGGCTGAGGAAAGCACGGAAAGCCTTTATGCCAGCATCGATTTGGTTGCCGACAAGATAGCTCGTCAACTGCGAAAATTTAAGGAAAAACGCCACGACAACAAAACCCAGAGTAACGCCAAAACGGTTACGGCGGTTGATGAACATCCTGTAGTAGCGGATCTGATTGGCGATCGCACTCCCGAACTTCCTGGCGAGGTGGTGAGGACTAAGTATTTTGCCATGCCTGCGATGACTGTGCAAGAAGCTTTGGAACAATTGCAGGTTATCGATCACGATTTCTATATGTTCCGCAATGCGGAAACAGGCGAAATTAACGTGCTCTACGAACGCAAAACTCACGGCGGCTATGGAGTTATCCAACCCCGCAACAGCAACGGCCACGGTAATAGCAAAAATGGCAAAACTGCCGAAAGCGCTGTACCTGAAAAATCTAGTGTTGGGAAAAGCTAGATAATTGCTGACTGCTAATTGTTAATAGCTGCAAGCCGTTAGCAATTCTGGACTGAAGTCCTTACTACGAACGATTTGTAGTAATACCAATTTAATGTGAAGTTGCACATATCTCGATCCCCCTAAATCCCCCTTAAGAAGGGGGACTTTGAGCGGAATC
>NZ_JAUBWA010000129.1:0-18537 GCF_036702825.1 Microcoleus sp. A003_D6
TATATAGTCCAAATAAAAGTCCATGACAGCAAATGTATTGTTTGTTACATTATACACCATAAAGTCAGGAGAGCCGATTTGCACAACTGAGATGTACCCAAGCGATCGCACCCAATCAATCAACTCCGCTTCTTCAAAAATCCGTCTAGTCGTCAACTCCAAACCAGACAGCAACTCATCCACAATCAATGTATTATCCGTATAAACTTGACTCGAAGCATCGGGTAAAAAGCTTCTTATTAAAATAGCTTCTGGATCGATTACCCAAACTCGCGTCACACCCGCAGCCAAATAATCTTTCGCCTTCTCTTCAAATTCCTTCATCGTTCTCTCGGGAGAGATAATCTCAATCACCAGTTCAGGAATTGCGGGACAAGCTTCATTTCGCCGCCAACTTTTCGGCAGACGTTCATAAGAAATGTACGTTGTTAAATCGGGAACAGGTGCCAAATTTTACCCAGACGCTTTAACAATAATTGCCCATTCTGGAAGCACTCGCCCGTGTCCTCTACACCATACACGAATCAGGCGGCACAAAGCTCCCTGTAAACTCGAATGAAAAAATTTTGGAGACACTTTAGGAACTGCTTGACCATCTACAAACTCATAATATACATCTGGGTCGGGCAAAGCTAGAAATTCTGCTAAAGTGAGTTTGGTTCCGATGCCTACCATGACTCCCAGCCCGATCGCTAATTAATTGATATATAGCGGTTCTCAGAAAGATGAGGTACGTAGTTGGGCTTGGGCCCTCTTAGTTTAGTGGTTATATAAGCTGTCAGTCATACCTCATCTTTTTGATAAAAGCTATATCTCTTATACAAAATTTTCCAATTTTCCTAGTATCCAGATCCCCGACTTCTTTAAGAAGTCGGGGATCTAACAGCCCCAAAACATCGCAAACCCTTCATTTCAACCAAGCACGATGAGCCATCAAAGCTGAAAACGGCTGCACTCCCCGCAACTGATTCGACAGTGGCAAATGACCCCTAGGGGCGCTCAAATCCCAAATAAACTCTTGCGGATACCGCGTCCAATTATTTCCCTTCTTCCAGCCAATTAGCGGCCACAACTTATCCCAATTCTTGCCCGAACTCACCCAAATTTCCCGCTGCACCGAAAAGCCAAATTTGCCTTCGGAATGAACTTTCCACAGCGTATTAATTGTTTGCAAATCCGCCACCGGCAAACTCTCAACTTGCGTAAAATACAGCCACTTTCTCGCGGAAGCTGTTTCACCCGCCAATTCACAAAGCTTGTCTAAAGTCAAGCGATCGGCTTCTTGAAATTCCTGTAACGCCAATAATTGTTGCAGCGGAGTGTAATCAATGTTAGAGTCCGAGATCAGCGGCACAACCCCAGTCGGAAAATTCGCTTGCAAAAATGCCGTCGCTCTTTCTGAATTAGCGTTGTAAAGAATTTGGTAAGCCTTGCCCGTTACCGCAGTTGGCAATTCTGACTTGCGCTCTAATAAAAATTCCATCAATACATCCCAACCGGAATCTGCTATTTGTTGTTGCAGCAGTTGCAGTTGAGTTTTTTCCGAACCCGATCGTAACTGAGAGCGGAATTCGGCTGTATCGGCCGCCGAGTCTAATGGAGAAGTAGAAATCGAGTCAGTCATGACAAACAATCAGCTATCAGCTATCAGCTATCAGCGATAAGCTGAAGCCCTGGTTTTTCCCCATTGTACAATGGTACTGACTCCGATTCACTTCTCTGTTTTCAGATGCCCGCGCGCTGCGCTCGCTGCCAGCTAACCCCGCCGCCCGCACCGCCCTTGAGCCAATGGCAGCAATAGCAACTAAGCTTACCCTTTGAGTTTTACGATCGATGCCATGTAAAAGAGTTTTTCTTGAACCTAGTCGTCCACGATCGAAACCCATGCAGAGAAAGAAGGCGGAAAAAAGTTTATGTCATATTCCGAGTCTTCCCACTCTTTGACCCAAAGCGGTACAACGCCCGGGCGAGGAGTTGCAGCAAAGATGCGTTCTTTGGATTCGATCGTGTGAAATAGCTGCTTCAAAGTATCTCCCCGATCCAAAGCTTCGCTGAGGATGTCGTCCAAGTCAGGATCGACCCGCTTGACCCGATTTTTGTCCTCCTCAAGCCACAGAAGTTTCAAAGACTTCAGATCCCTCGGACTGAGGATGCTCTTGTAGTACACGCGCTTGAGGGTCGCTACGGGTTCCAATGAGCGTTCGATCCGGCGAATTTGCTGAACTCGCAGGTAGTGCCATTCCGCTAAACGCTTGCGTTCCGATGGCGCGAGGGTTTCCTTCCCCGTTGCGTGTTTGTAGTCGTAGTTAACCAAACTGCAAGCCATATTGGCCAGCAGGTGAATTAACTGTTTTTCTTTGGGTGTCGCCTGACGCCGTTCCTGGGTTCTTGTCAATACCCGCTGTCTGCGGGTAGTTTCGAGAGTATTTTCCATTGGGTTTTTACGAGATGAAATACGATTGTGCCAGATCCGAATCCCGAACATCAGAAGGTAAGGAAGTTGATAGGCGGGGAAACTCCACCGACAGACTCGCCTCACCTGTTTATTTTCCCATCCACCGTTCTCTGAAACTGACTCCAACCCCTGGGATTAGGTGGACTGATATTAGGATCGAGTTTTAACCGCCTCCCTTCGGAGGCGGTTACGACAACAAACACAACCACAACCACAAACGCTGAGAGCGAACCACTGAGAGCGCCAATTATTTCCTGCCTTTACCTGTCTTTACTTCTTCTTGCTCCCCATCCTCATTCGTTCCAGTGTAGTTGAAGTCGGGACGACTCTCCCAAGCCGTCAAACTCCTGGTTGATGAAGGTTGTGGGACGACAGCAGTTGCGCTGGCGCTGCCTGCCTGGAAAAAGCCGAAGCCCGCCGAGGCAATTACCCCTAATACTAAGATGCTGTTTTTCATGTTCGATGACCCTGATTTGCGTAGATTGACACTTTTTGGCTAACCCGATCTGTCAGAAATGGGTTGATGCAATAGCCCACTTGTCTTCTGATAAATCTGCCTGCCATAATCAATTCAGACAGGCACACCCGCTTGCGATCGGAAACGCCGGAAGTGACGTGTTACTAATGTCCACGATCATCCACCAACCCGAATCTTTTGGGTAGTGGAGCGAAAGCCATCAGGGCGTCGATCCATCAGGGAGTTATGCCATCAGGGTGCTAATCCATCGGGTAGTTAAGCCATCAGGGCGCATCTTCTACAACTAGCCACAGACTTAACTTTTATAGTTGAGCGAGTGGTTTGCCGGGCACTGACAACGCCTTTAAGAATTAAACTTTTTGTGGATTTATCCCAACAAGTTTGTCCTTAAGAATCCCCGCACTTGCGGAAGTCCGGGGAGTGTCAGCAGCGTGGAATTCCATGCAATCTAAGTCAACTAAAAAAACGCAGATTAACGATATCTCCCACTCAAGCAGTCCTCAGCAAAACGCTGGGGTTTTTTATTGGCAGTCTTTGCCGATCCTTGGCCTCCGGCAGAAGGCAGCCGGATCTGAAAGCAGAAGGTTGACAGCGCTGCGGTTATGAGTTTCCCTGGCAACATCATACCATCGGGTGAATTTTAAAGTAAAATTGTAAAATAATGTGAATTAAATGGCGTTTTGGCGTTTTCAATCCGATGGGTGAAAATTCATCTAATTATGTCAACGAGCGTAAAGAATCAATTGCCGGGGTACAATTGGGCCGATGGTAGGATTTGTGGCGAACGCTTGCAAAGATACGGTAAAGATTGACAAGAAGAAAGCTGAGCTAGTAGACAATAGAGAAAGAGGAACAAAAATTTTCCACCATAGTAAGCTGGCAATAATTGCAATTTGTAACCTTTCGATCGCACAGCATAGGGGCGCAACATCTTGATGAATTCCCAGATAGCAGAAATCAACTCAAGCTACCAATATCAAGTCGGAGGATATTTGCCTGCCGGTGCGCCCACCTATGTCAGGCGATCGGCTGACAGCGAACTCTACGAAGGACTCAAAGCCGGACAATTCTGCTACGTGTTGAGTTCGCCGCAAATGGGAAAGTCCAGCCTGCTAGTGCAAACAGCCAAAAGGTTGCAAGCAGAAGGTACAGTTTTTGCCGCCGTCAACTTGAGAAGCATCAGCAGCCCAGACATCTCCCCCCAAAAGTGGTATGCCGCGATCGTGTACCGGATGGCAAGCAGTTTACACATCACAAACAGGTTTGATGCCATCAAGTGGTGGAACGATCGCGAACTGCTGTCGCCGGTGCAGCGATTAGAGATATTTATCGAAAAAGTTTTGCTCAAGTCAATTCAGCAAAATCTGGTAATTTTCATAGATGACATTGACAGCATCAGCCGCCTAAATTTTAGTACCAGCGATTTTTTTGCTTTGATCCGGGCTTGTTACTCCAAGCGGGCAGAGCAACCGGAATACGATCGCCTGACTTTTGCTGTTGCAGGAGTAGCAGCCCCCTCAGAATCGATCCGAGATCGAAGCTGCAATCCTTTTAATATTGGACGGCAGATTCATTTAAGTCGATTCCAACTGCACCAAAGTTTGCCACTAGCAAAAGGATTAGCCCTGAAAGCTTTTCGCCCCCAAAAAGTGCTTCAAGAAATATTAGCTTGGACGGGCGGCCAACCGTTTCTCACTCACAAACTTTGCCACTTGGTACTTGAATACGGGCCTTTTATTGGCAGAAATTCCGAAGCTCAGCAGGTTGAAAAACTGGTCAAACACAGAATTATTAAAAATTGGGAAGAAGAAGACGACCCCCAACATTTGATACCCATACGCGATCGCATTTTCCACAGCCGCTGTGACCTCACCAAGCTGTTAACGCTCTACCAGCAAATTTTGCAACCGTCAAACCCTAAAAAACCGGGGGAATCGCAAGGAGTACCTGCCGATTACTCTCCCGAACAAATCGAATTGCAAATGTCAGGACTGGTTGTAAAATTTCAAGGTAAATTAATAGTTGGAAACCGAATTTATCAGTCAGTTTTTAATCGGTTTTGGGTGGAAAAAGAACTGGGAAAATTGGCTCCGTACCGTTTGGCGCTAGCAGCCTGGCTGGCTTCCGACCGCGAAGATGAATCGCAGTTATTGACCGGGGAAAGTTTGCAGTCAGCTTTGGATTGGGCGGCCAACAAAAAATTAAGCCAAGAACACTATTGGTTCTTGAATCCCGATCGAACTTTTGGGGAAACACCGACATTGGTTGTCGCACAAGTTGCAGACAGCAGCTTAGACACAGATGCAGACAGCAGTATCCTCACCCCGCCCTCAGAGACGGTTCCAACTGGCAGCAACGAACAGAGATTGTACGATCACATCGTCTCCTGCGTGGAAACAGAATCCCCCGCACAGGTGATCGAGCGGTTCCGAAAGCTATTTATCGACGGCATGGGCTATCCCGATCGAGAAATTGAAGCAACTTTGTACAGTATAGTCTCCGTCAAGCGATCGGATCGGCACTTTAAATATATTCTCCACCGCTGCTGTTACATCCCGATCAACCGCTGGCAATTGCAATCACAAAACCAGTTCGCGATCGCAAAGTTGGTAGCTTTATTTAAGCAGAGTTCTCCCCGATTCGGGACGGAATTTTACATAGTCAAGCGCTTGCAAGAACAAATAGCTTTCTTTACTAAAACTGAAGAATTCCAGACCCTAGAGCGCTTAGTAAAAGCCTTAGATAGACAGGCGGAACCGCAGAAACAAGATACTGATTCTCCTTTGGGCGAATTGATCTGTCGGTATCCTTATTTGTACGGCTATTCTCTGCTGAGCAAGGGCAGCATTGAGGAAGACCAACAAACCCTTCAAAAACTGGCATTTCAAAGACAGCGACAATTTGAAACACATTTGTCTCAATATTTAAATTATTTGGTTGAGCCGAGAAATACAGAAATAGGAATTGTGCAGCGGGCGGCTAATCCCACACTTTTGAACGATGCGGAACTGCACTTAGCGGTCAGGGAATTTGCCGGAAAAGTAACGGGCGATCGCAGCTACAAAGAAGCGGCTCAATTTTTCCTGAGAGATGCCAGACAAACTCCATCTTACGCCTCATTCAAAGTGGATTTATATGAATATTTAATATCCTCGGTTGAACCAGAATACGGCGGGCGTCAATTTAATGACCGTTTGTACAAGCAAATCAAAAATACATTGCGAGAAAATGACTCGGTGAAATTCAATAATCCATTGTTAGTTCGGACTTGCCACCAGTTGTTCAACTTCTTAGTAGTGGAAAATTCCCAACATCTCAGCCACTACGTTTTTTACGACTTGGTGTACAACCTCGGCGCCAGCCGGACAATGGGTTTACTGCTGAAACTTGTACTGCTTTCGGGCAAAGTTAAACCAGAGTTGGAAAACCGATTTTCTATTTTGTTCAATCACTATGAAGGCAAAGCTTCTAATGAAATTATGTGGTTTGTCAAATCATTGGAAAATTTCAATGTGGCTTTGGTTGTGAATTTTGGTAAGACGGATTTGTCTTTGGTTAAACAGCAGCTTATTTTGACTTGACAACAACAAAATCGATCGGGCTGCCTTATATAATGATAGTATTAACTCAAAAAAATTCAGGTAAAACACATGAAAGCCTTTGAAGTCACAGGAACGATCGACGAAAAAGGTCAATTATTGCTCGATCGACCTTTAACACTAGACACTCCGGGCCCCGTGCGGATCATCGTCCTCTTTCAGGAAGCGACAGATGAAGGTGAAGACGACCCCGACGATACTCCAGTTGAAGAAGTAAAAGCTAGTCTCAGAAGAGCATTGCAGCAAGCCAAAGCCGGACAAACCCGACCAATCTCTGAATTGTGGGAGAGAATCGATGCCGAATGAAGCCGAAGCAATCACGATCAGATTTGCGGATGACTTTGAAGCAAATTTGTATGCCCTCGCGAAAAGATATCGCAGTATCCGCAATGATGTCCAGCCCGTAATTGAACAAATACAGGCTGGCAATTTTATTGGCGATCGCATTCCCGGAATGGGCGAAAATTATATCATCTTAAAAGTCAGAGTGAAAAACAGCAACATCCAAAAAGGAAAAAGTGCAGGCTATCGCATGATTTATCAAGTCGAATCGCCGTCGATCGTACTTTTGTTAACCATTTACTCAAAATCCGATCGAACAGATATCAGCCTCAACTCCATCCTCCGCATCATCGCCGAGTTTGATGAAAACGAATAGCGGTGTATTATAAACTCTATGATCAGCTATCTCAAAGGCACAGTCGCCGATATCGCCAAAGGCACCAACCGCGTCATCTTGACCCTCGAAGTCAATCAAATCGGCTATGAAATCCAAATTTTGCCCCGCGTGACCGGTCAATTGCCCGCATCCGGCGAAGTCGCCCAAATTTTTACCCACCAGCAAGTTAAGGAAGACCAAATCGTATTGTACGGTTTTGGCAGCGCGGCAGAACGCGATTTGTTTCGGCAGTTGACGAGTGTCAGCGGTGTCGGTGCTCAACTGGCGATCGCACTTCTCGATACTTTAGGATTGCAAGATTTAGTCCAGGCGATCGTCGGCGGTAACACCCGCATCCTCGCCAAAACTCCGGGCGTCGGTACAAAAACCGCAGAACGTCTCGCCCTCGAACTCAAAAGCAAACTCTCCGAATGGCGCCAGCAAGCAGGTTTGACAACGCCCGTCGCCGCCGGAGTCCCCCCAGCTATTCAAGAAGAAGTCGAGATGATCCTGCTGGCGATGGGATACACTGGGGCTGAAGTCTTGCAAGCGCTGCAAACCCTCAGTCAAGACAGCACTTTGTCGGCCAAAGGTAATGCCGATGATTGGATACGCGAGGCGATCGCCTATTTGAGCCGATAATCGCCTACAACAAATAAACACCCAGGACGGGCGGGACGCCCATCCCACAATTTTTTTCCTGTGGGATGGGCGGGACGCCCGTCCTAAGTATGTTTGCAATTCAAGTCTATTCTGCTCAAAAAACAAACCAATCCCTGGCACAAATTTTATGCTTCACGCTTTCCCTGTGATATCATTGGAGATTGTGACATCGTACAAAAAAACATAAAATCAATTCATGCCACTTACACAACAGCGCAAACTAGAAATCATGGGCGATTACCAAACCCATGAAACCGATACCGGCTCAGCAGATGTCCAAGTCGCGATGCTGACCGATCGCATCACCAAACTCAGCGCCCACCTGAAAATCAACCAAAAAGACTTCGCCTCCCGGCGCGGTTTGATGATGATGATCAGCCGCCGCAAGCGCCTGCTAGCATACATCCAAAAGCAAAATGTCGATCGCTACAAAGCATTGATTGCCCGTCTAGGCATTCGTGGCTAAACACCAAAGCCAAAATTTGCGACAATATTCTTTAATCTTGGACAAACACCAAGACTTATTGAAAAATGTTCGAGATTTTAGGTTAGAGATAAAATATGTCCTCCGAACCACCCCGCAAGCGCTTGCCCTTTGAACCGGTAACAAATCGTAAAAAAACGCCTAAAAAGCCCCCAGAACCCCAAGCAAGCCTAGCCTTAGAGTCAGATTCTGCCGACAAGCAGCCCAAAGCTAACAAAACCGGAAAACAGGCGCAATCCATCCCAGAAGCAGTCAGCCAACGCATGATATCCCGCATAGCGGTATTCTGTGGCATACCGACCCTCCTGGGGATTTCCACATTTTTTGTCAGCTATTTGGTAGTCAGCAACGACTTGTTTGACCTGCCCAATACAGCAGTATTGCTGGTAAGCATGGGCTGTTTTGGTCTAGGGGTTCTGGGATTGAGTTACGGAGTCCTCTCGGCTTCCTGGGATGAAGAAGTTTCAGGAAGCACTCTGGGGTGGGAAGAATTTAATACCAATTTTGGACGGATGCAAGAAGCGTGGCGCGGCGCGAAGCCAAAAAGTTAGCGCGCTGAGTCTAAGAAACCGGGTTTCTCTGGGAATTGACGCATCTTCACGAGATTTTACGCAGAAACCCGGTTTCTGAACCGCCCCGCGCTGAGTCAAAAAAGTCCTTACTGCAAACAAGTCGATCGCCCTTATATCTATTTTTCTGATTCCATCCGTGGCATAATGCGTGTGTTAGCGCAACAAATCTAGCAAAAAAAAGGAAAAAATATGATTATTGTAGTCAGGAACCTCAGCTATCAAGGCATGAGGCTTGTAAGAGAAATCTAGCAAGCCATCCTGACCAGACCACCGCAACGCGATCGTTGGGTAAACGTTATTTGAGTCACGACACCGGGCGGATGCGTAGCTAGTCCCCCGCTCTGTCGCTTGTGATTAAACAGTTCTAAGGTCACTGGAACAGTGTTGCAAGCCTAAAAAGCTCTTGTAACAGGTCGAAGCTAACATTACCCCGTAAGGGAGGCACAACCCGTGCAAAACGCTATGTGTACAGGGTTGTCAAACTTGAGACGGTAACTGTCCCGTCGAAAGTACATTACAAAAGTACACCAAGTCCAGCAACCCCAAGGCAGTAGCGCTAAAACTGTAAAGCCGTCCTAAAAAGACGGGGTTTCTACCCATTTTTCTGATGATTATAGTAATGAAAGCCGGCACTCCAGAAGCCGAGATCGATCGACTAGACGAAGATCTCCGCACTAGCTGGGGTTTGATACCAGAAAAAATCGTCGGGCGTTACAAAACCGTCATGGGTTTGGTGGGCGACACCGTTGAGCTCGAACCGATGCAACTGCGCGAAATGAGCACCTGGATTGAAGAAGTGCTGCGCGTCGAAAAACCCTACAAGCGCGCTTCTCTGGAGTACCGCCAAGGAGAACCCAGCGAAGTAAAAGTTTCTACTCCTTTAGGAACTGTGACGATCGGCTTAAATCACCCGATCGCGATCGTAGCAGGCCCTTGCTCGGTCGAAAACGAAGAAATGATTGTTGAAACGGCAATGCGCGTCAAAGCTGCTGGAGCTCATTTTCTCCGTGGTGGCGCGTACAAACCGAGAACTTCCCCCTACGCTTTCCAAGGCCACGGCGAGAGTGCTTTGGGATTGCTAGCTGCGGCCCGGGAAGCTAGCGGTTTGGGAATTATCACAGAAGTTATGGATGCGGCCGATTTAAGTGCGATCGTAGAAGTAGCCGATGTAATCCAAGTCGGGGCGAGAAATATGCAGAATTTCTCACTTTTGAAGAAAGTCGGAGCTCAAGACAAACCTGTTTTGCTGAAGCGCGGCATCTCCGCCACCATTGAAGAATGGTTGATGGCTGCTGAGTATATCATGGCTTCTGGCAATCCGAACGTGATTTTGTGCGAGCGCGGAATTCGCGGGTATGACAGGCAATATACGCGGAATACGCTAGATTTGTCGGCGGTTCCAGTATTGCGGACTCTGACTCACTTACCGATTATGGTTGACCCCAGTCACGGCACCGGTTGGGCGCAGTTTGTACCGTCAATGGCGTTTGCTTCGATCGCCTCCGGTACAGATTCGCTGATGATTGAAGTGCACCCGAATCCGAAAAAAGCTTTGTCTGACGGGCCGCAATCTTTAACACCGGATCAGTTCGACAAGTTGATGGAAGAATTGGCAGTAATTGGTAAAGTCATGAAACGCTGGCCGCAACCTGTGCCAGTTTTGGCATAAAAACAGGCGAAAGGCCTAACCTAAAATGCGATCGCGGTTAAATCCCCGACTTCTTAAAGAAGTCGGGGATTTTGTTATTCTGTTTTTGGAAGATAGTCCGAGGGGCGATCGTACTTCTAGGAATGTTGGGAAATTTTGTATAATTGATATTTGAATTAATTAGCGAGAGGGCTGGGAGTCATGGTAGGCATCGGAACCAAACTCACTTTAGCAGAATTTCTAGCTTTGCCCGACGGAGATATATATTGTGAGTTTGTAGATGGTGAAGCAGTTCCTAAAGTGTCTCCAAAATTTTTTCATTCCAGTTTACAGGGAGCTTTGTGTCGCCTGATTCGTGTATGGTGTAAAGGAAGCGGGCGAGTGCTTCCAGAATGGGCAATTTTGTTAAAACGTCAGGATAAAGATTGGGCACCTGTTCCCGATTTGACCTATATTTCTTATGCGCGTCTGGCGAAAAGTTGGCGGCGAAATGAAGCTTGTCCCGCAATCCCTGAACTGGTGATTGAGATTATCTCTCCCGATAAAAATATGAAGGAATTTGAAGAGAAGGCGACAGATTATTTGGCGGCGGGCGTTCCGCGAGTTTGGGTTATAGATCCAGAATTGATTTTAATTAGAAGCTTTTTCCCTGATGGTTCTAGTCAAGTTTATACGGATAATATGGCGATTGTGGATGAGTTGCTGCCGGGTTTGGAGTTGACGACTATACAGATTTTTGAAGAAGCGGAATTGATTGATTGATTGATTGATTGAGGGCGATCGCAAACTGCACGAGCTAAAATGAGAGGTATAATTTATCGTATCTCAATGTTCTTAGACCATGACTGCTTTTAATGCTAAAAATCTAACTCTCAATGAAGTTATCCGCCTGCTAAAACTTCAGAAATTGCCCAACGGCTCATTCACTCCGTTATTATCCCTAGAACCTTTAACCGAATATGAACAACAGGAACTTATACAAACTTGTGAAGACTTTGATAGCTACCTGACAGATGGCAAGGTTTCTGAAGGCCAAGTGAAGTTAGTATCCGTTGGCCCGTTACTGCGGTTGGCAGGTTTTTATCGCTCTCCAATTAAGATGTTGTTGGAAGAAGGCATCGCCGATATTGCTATAGAAGATGAAGACACAACTATTACAGGGCGTTTCGATCTTTTGGCGATCGACAAAAATACACTAACAACGACAGGTGTAGCTTTCTGGATTTTAGTAATCGAAACAAAAAATAGTTCGATCGATGTATTAGCCGGCTTGCCTCAGTTACTCGCGTATGCTTATAAAAGTCTAGAGTATCAAACATCCGTCTGGGGGTTAGTGAGCAATGGAGCGCGCTATCAGTTCGCCTACATCCAGTCTGGAAATCCACCTACTTTTCAGTTGATGCCATTACTAAATTTAATGGATTGTGAACCTTCCATCGAGATTTTGCAAGTCCTTAAAGCTCTGTGCAAGTTGCAGAATACTCCGTTAGGTAACTGATACTAAATCTGGGTTTGATACCGCCTCGCTCGTTCGGCGATGGAAATCGCTACTACTGATTTTTGAAGAAGCGGAATTGATTGATTGATTGATTGATTGAGGGCGATCGTACTCTGTGCAAGATATCAGTGGTAGGGTGCGTGACAACGGGAAAACTTTAACTCGCGGCGGTGGGACTATTGACTGTCACGCAATGCGACAAAACCATAGTATCTACAAGGTACTATGGTTTTTTTGGGCTTACCCTCTAGTCATTGAGTTAGCCAGCACTTTGATTTAAGATTGTTTCAATTTGATTCTGTACTTGTTCAAGTTCCCGACGTTTGTCAGCCAGCCAAACCTTTTCGGCTTCGCATTCTGCTTGATTTTGGCGATCGCACTTTTCCTGCTGTTCTAATAAATTCTCCCACAGCGCGATCGCTTTTGACATCGCATCGCTATTGGCGTTAGTGCGATCGTTAAATACTGTAATAATTCTTTCTTGTACCTTCTCAAAAATAGACTCTGCCGATTCGCCAAATTTCTCAAAGCCTAATTCAACGACTTTTTGCTTAATCTGATCTTTAACAGCATCGCCATCTAAAAAACTAAAGCCAAAACCGCCACCAGCGCCAGCAGCTAAGCCACCTAAAATAACTCCTATAAAACCAAGTCCTGTAAAAAATAGCAACCCAGCACCTACTAATGCACCGAGACCCAAACCAACGCCTAAGCTTTCATCACTACCGATATTTGAGTTAATTGATGAAGCAATTCCCCTTCCACTTGCGCCCAATCCGCCTAAGCTACCTGCTGTTGCTAAGTTATTGAATTGAGCGACAAGGCTAGTGCTGAGTTGCTGGTCAAACTGTTTAAATTGTTGCCGTATTGCATCAATATCTTCACCGATTTGGCTGTCTAGCACTCCCATATTTTGTTTTAAAATTGACTGTACTTTTTGATTTCCCCAGTCATCAATTTCTTGGGTGATGTCTCGCACAAATTGATCGGCATAATCTTTAGTCAACTTGTCTTGACTCATGATGTGTCCGTGTTCGGAAGTCCAGCGATGACTTTTTGATCCCAAACGTTCTCCCAATCCTTCCGCCCATTCATGCCAAGATTCAATAGCTTCTTCTAAAGATTGCTCCATCAGTTCATTAGCTAAAAATCTAATTTTAACCTCGCGACCGCTTACTTCCGCCATTTGTTCAAATATTTTCTGCTTATCTCCTTGATCAACTGTCAATTTTCCCTCTAACATTTCCCGCCATTGATTCAATTCCTGACAACCAGTGCCAATAGTTTGCTTAATTCCGGCGGCGGACTGCTGAAGTGCGATCGCCCCCCGTTCAACAGTCAGAAATTTCTCAATCGAATCAGTAAAACCCTGAAAAGATTTTAGATAATCATCATTTTCATTTCCTTCTAAAATCGCCTCCAATGCAGATTGAGCAGAAATAAAATGAATCCGGTTTTCACCAGCAATTAAATTTTGACTTTTAACAATTGTTTCCACCCTTTTTCGTACCTGCTGGCGACTCTCTTCCCGCCGCAGCAAATCGAAAAAATTAACTACCATAAAAATATTACCCGCGCCTTCGTTATTACCATAATTGAGTTCTTTTTTCAAGTACAAAAGCAGTTCCCGCTCTTTCTCGGTTAAAGCGTTTTGAGCATGAGTTAAGAAAATAACGGCATCAGTTGTTTTGAGAACCTGTTGTGTGACTAATGTGCGTTCGGCTTGTTCGTTCAACCCAGGAGAATCAATAATTTCTACCCCATTGCGGCACAACTCTAAGTCGGGATGTTCAAAAACGATTTCGGCAATTTCCGACTTGGCAATTTCATCGGCATAAGAACCATAAGCCGCTTCTTCCGAAATCGAAGCTTTCTCTTGATATTGTGCAGGTGAAATTTCTTCCTCCCGTCCATCTTTGTAGCGACAAATAACCCGGCGCTGCGAACCATATTTCAAAATAGTCACATTACCGCTACAGGGAATATCGCGCACTGGTTGGATTTCCTCACCGAGTAAAGCATTGAGTAAAGTTGATTTGCCTTTACTAAATTCGCCGACAACAGCAACGCGAAAACATGGAGATTGCAATCTCTGAGATACTTTGGTTATTTCTTCTGCTAAAGTAGGAGATAGCACGTTGCGATCGCTTCCATCTTGCAGAGTTAAACATAGTTTTCCACAAACAGCATCCAGTTGTTGTCGGTACAGTTGAAATTTTTTCAACTCCTGGTACGACGAAACTGACTGCTTTTGAGTTGTTTTGTGTTTCGGTTTTGCTGGTAAATGTCCGATAATGTGACTGGCAGCACGGACAAACATAGAATCTAGAGATTGAAATTGTGCTGGATCGAGTAAGCTGTGCACTTCTGCTAAAGCTGCTGTATCTGCGATCGCCTGACTGCTAAAACTAGCCTCCAAAACAGTCAAATATCGCCCGTCGATTCCGAGTCGATCGGCAATGTTTTTCAAATACTGTTTTTCGCGATCGTCCATCGTTCCATCTGCCGCCGACATCTGATAGCCAAAACTAATTAGCAGCAGTTTTTCCACCTCAGAAAAACACGCTGTCAGCGCCAACAACACCGGAAATTTATTGTAAGCTTGATGTTGCGTCACGCTTTTAACCATTGGCAGTGCCAATTTTTGCAAACTGTTATTAGCAGGAATAAGTTCCCTCAAAGTTGTCGCCAGTTGCTGCTTTTCTTCAGCGCCAAAAGTACCGTCGGCATTAATGACTCCCAGCAACACCGTCACCAGCCCCGCCAGGAAAAGCACAGGCGGAGTAATATCCTCTTTTCGGAGTTTTTGCCCTGTCAGCAGCGAAACAAGCTCAACCGTTTGCGAACTAATTAGCGAAGTGTCCATTTGCAGGGCCTACTGATAATTTTTTTTTATTTAAACTATCATAATATATTAGTTATTCTGTGGTTTGCTACCAGGGTAAAAATTGATGATGAACTTTGTATTTCCCGCAGCGGTACAGGCTGCGATCGAGGCTGGCAAGTATGTACAAGTGTTTACATCTGCTGGAGTGCCGATCGGCATGGCGAGGGATGAAGCGACGGGACAGTTTGTGGCCCACGCCGTTGGGGCGGCCCTCAACAACAGCCCGCTATCGCCGTTAGTGTCGCCCTTGCAGTTTGCGATGCAAGGCTTGCAGATGCAGCAAATGCAAATGGGCTTTCAAGGCATCCAAGCCACTTTGGGGGTGCTGCAAGCGACAACAGCCGTCATTGGCGTGGGAACTGTGGCTGGGGTAGCCTTGTCAGCGGTGAATTTGCACCAGACATTGAAACTCAAAAAAGCTGTAGAAAGGCTGGATGTTAAAGTAGAAAACGGTTTCATCAATTTAGAACAACTTTTAAAATACCAAGGCGCGGAAATTAAGCAACAAATTTCGGAAGTTGTCGAAAAGATGACATTTGAGAATCATCGCCTAGTTTTAGTGCGGGCTTACGGGTTGTTTACCCAAGCAATTCAACGAATGCGATCGGCTTTGCAACTCCAAGATATCAACCGCCGCAATGCTGAAATTGATGCAGCGCGGGGGATGTTGTTTGAGGCTTTAGCAGATTACAGAAATCCGCATTTATTGGCAGAAACTTGTGCGGCGGGACAGTTGCGGCGGTTAGAGTGCAGTTGGGCGATCGAGCAAAGTATTATTGGCACGTATCAGGTGCAGAATGAATTTGGTGCTGCGGGCGATCGGCTTTCTCAACTTCAACAACAAATCCGTCAAGATGGCCTCGGTATTATACAATGCTGTGGCTCCGATGAAGAGCTTGACTTTCTCTTTCCTGAAATCACGCGAATTCACAATCACGATTTAGCCGCCTTAGACATTTGGCTCGATCGGATTGAATGGACTAAAGCTTTGCCGCCAAGTGAATTAAAGCAGTTGCAGAGTGCTGATTTGAGCCAATCAAACTTGACTGTTGTTGAGGAGAAAAAATCAGCCACAACAGCTTTAGCAATACCAGATGAACAGTTATTTTATGAGAAGTTGAGGCCGAAGTCTCATTTTTATGCGCTTCGCACTCAACTGGAATTTATGCTGGAACCGCAGCAGCGTCCAGAGTATGAAAATTATATCATTAAGCAAGGGGAAATAGCGGGTCATAAAAGTTTAGTATCGTCGAACTTGGAAAAAGCCTCGGATTTGGCTGTTGCTAATCTATTTTACTATTTCAAAGTCCGGGATAAATCGGAAGAGGAATTAGAATCTAATTCTGATGAAACTACAACTGATACTGCTACCATTGTGGCGGAATCTTCCGCAAGCGATCGTGTCAAGCAGAAAAATCCTGAAACAACAGAAGCCTCGCTTGAAGAGGATTCGCAAGCTATGAAAGAATTTGGATTGACTCCTGAACAGACCAGAATCATGTTCAGCTATCAATACCACTTGGTGCAAGCTGATAGTGACCATGAATCAGATTACGTTAAAAAAAGCCTTAAGCAAGAGTGGTTACGCAAGTGGGAAAAGTCAACCACTCTTTTTTTGAAAAGCCAAATTGCACCTGACACTTCACGTAACAGTTCATTTAAATTAATTACTGATTTTGAATCACTCAAAAATTCGGTAAAATCCCACCTCATCTCTCCTGTAAATCAATTGACTTGGTATCTAATTTTATTAGAAGTAACATTGTTTCAACCCTATTACCCATTAGGCGATAGTCGCGATGAAGAATTCAAAGATTTAAAAATTGAAAATGAACTCACCGCAAAGCTCAGGTATTTTGCTACACAACTAGACATAGATCCAGATTGTGTTCTCCGCTTTAAGTCCAACTACAAAGAAGCCATCAAAGGAATTAAAGGCGGCATAAATCCTTGGTTACTTGGTACAGTCGGAGCCGTTGTGTTAGGAGTAGTAGGTATATTTGCTACACCATTAGTAGTAGGTTTACTTGCACCGATACTAGCACCGGGTTTATCAGGTGCAGCAGCAGTATCCGCCGTTTTAGCCGCACTTGGAGGAGGTGCGATCGCCGCTGGTGGCATGGGAATGGCTGGCGGAATGGCCGTAATTGTTGCTGGCGGTTCAATTCTCGGTGCTAGTGCGGGAGTTGGTGTTGGCGCTTTATTCAGTCAATCTCCCGACACCGCTTTAATCCAAGCAGCCAAGTTAGAAGTCGTGATGCGCGAGATTGTTGTCATTCAAAAAGACATCAGCAAGGCTCAAGAAATCCTCAAACAACAGCGCCTCGCCATACGCTCCCTTGAGGACAAACTTGACGAGCTACTTCTTAACCAGCAAAAAAATCAGAAAGAAATCGAAAATCTCAAAAGAGCGATCGAGTATTTGAAGAAAGCACTCGAAAGAAATCAAGGCTTAATGTAATACCTACTCAGCAGAGCGATCGGTGTAAGGACACGGCAAAAGCCCGTGTCCCTACCAAAAATTGTACGAACCATGTCCTTCTTATTCCAACAATAATCACATAAAATGAAGTCTAAATCAGTTACGCAAATCAGCGGTCTTCCCGGTCAATTAGTCGGTGCAGTTCCACTCCGAACCAGCGGTACAGGAACTATTAAAATAGTTGGGGACACTTTACAAGGAAATTTTACTTCATTTTTTGGCTTAGAAATCAAAGAAATTGTCATTCCCATTCAAAATGTTAAAGCAGTTGAAATTGGCGAAGGCTGTACTTGGTGGCTGCTCGGACTCGGAATTTTGACACTGGGGTTCTTCTTTATTGGTATTATTTTCATTGTGTTGGCTTTTGTGGTAAAACAGCGTTATATTGCCATTTACACGAGTAGAAATAATTTCATTCTGTTTTGTACAAAAAGTGATAAAGTTAACCAGTTTCGGGACGAAATTATAGAAGCTTGTCGTCCTAAACCGAGCTATATTCCCCGAATTTCTCAGTCTCCACCCGCACCACCTTCTTTAGCCAAAGTGATTGACACTTAGTTAAATTTAACAGGGAGATCGCTATTTGTGCGAAAGTGCGATCGAATGTAATGTTGTGCGATCGTTACTTTGATTTAGGAAAGCACAAAGCGCGGAATGTAAACAACCTAAATTATACCAATTATCAAAAATATTGCTAATACAGAAATTAGAGTAAGCTGTCGCGCATTTAAATTGCATATTCGGGGCGGGCTAGAAGCCCAAGCCCTACTCCCCACAAGAGTTTGATTTTTTTTTGACAGCCAATTTAAATGCAGAACAGCTTATATCATCTCTAGGGAAACGGCACTGCCGTGTCCGGCGGGAGAGTTATGCAAATGACGGATAATTTCTATAGAATTAATCACAGCAAGACTTTTTAAAATTGGTATTAGTCCCAGTCAATAGATGAACAGGACAAAAGTGGTAATAAGTGCGATCGCCCAAACAAACAAAACCCCAATCTGTAAGTCAGATAGGGGCTTTGCTTTTAATAAAATCCCAGGCATCGAGCTATTTTCTCAGGCAGTGACCCGCCAAATATCTTCGCCACCGCAGAGTTTAACAACCGAGTTC
>NZ_JAUBWA010000130.1:0-18390 GCF_036702825.1 Microcoleus sp. A003_D6
CCCCCTCTCCCCCTCTCCCCCATTCTCCCCCTCGCACCCTCTCCCCAATTCCACCAATGCCCAAACGGGGGTATTGCGAGTCAGATCGAGGTTGTCCCCCGGATCTGAGCGAGTGATGGCTAAAGCCGTATTAGTTTTGAGTACAGAGAGTTGCTCGATCGGAATTTCTGCCGTTATTGGCGGTTCCAGTAAATTTACTGATACGCTATCTACAGACTGAATACCTGCACGCAAGCACCGCAAAGCTGCAAGTGCGGCTGCACAGGCAAATACTGGCAGTGTATACCCGGATAAAGGTTGAGTTTTTGTCACGGTCGAATGCAAAAATCAGTAAATTTGCCGGCGATCGACATCACGCACTAGCAGTGATACCCCTCAAACATTTAAGCTTAATTCTAGGGTTTGCTATTATCAGCAGTTAGCGTGAATTTTGTCAAGTAATAATTTTGTCCTACCAGTTCCCTTGAAGCAAGCCACACTTTTTTTGAGGTGCGTTAGCGAAGCCCTCGTAGAGGATCGGCAACAACCGACTCCGAAATCTTACGGGCAACTGCGGGAGATTTTCACAAAAAACCCGGAATCTCGATCGCGAGCGCTTGGACTGACAAACTGATTCCAGAAATTAAGTACAAATACTGTAAACAGGTTCAAAAAAAAGATGGTTATAGATATCTTCCACATACCTTGCACCCTTTTTCCTCCCATCTACCGCGTGCTGAGTAAAGCTAGGGTAAGGGCCTCCCTGGGGGAAGAAATATGAAGACCCCCACTACCCTCATCCAGTCAGTTGTTTCAGGTTCAACTGCTCAACTCGATGCAGAAACCATCCCATCCAACACCGTTGTTTTGCAACCCAAGGGCTGTCTCGGGGGCATCGCTGTGTTAGATTTCCAAATTAATTTGGAGCAAGCTTTGGAAAGGGCGGCCCTTGGAGTTGTCGTGGATATGCAGCAAGTGGATGCTGTCGCCCCAGAGGGAATTGCCGCGCTCGCCCGAGGGCTGGAGTTAGCAGCTATACTCGGCAAGTCGATCGTCCTTCATTCTATAGATTTAGCTAGCCGTAAACGTTTGAGAGCCGAGTGGAGGATCTCGCGCGAAATTTGTTTTGGCCCTTGGGGCGACTTATTTGACGGGGAATTCGAGCAATTTTTGGCAGGCGAAATGCTGCGATCGCTTCCTTGTTAAGCCCTAAAACCTACTTTTTTACAATTAGCAAATTTATATCTCCCAAGCGGTTGATGTCCCAGCGATCGCTTGCCATCTATATTAATAACAATTACCCGGAAGTGCCAGTCTAGCTTTCAAGCTAACATCTTGAAGGCGCGACTGGTTTTATCTTAAGAGGCTAGCTCAGCAATTTATAGCATAAAGATTAAATTTTATTTACACCTGCGCGTAAAAAATAATTTAATAGCAAGCAAGCCCCAAATCCTTACAAAACCAGGATTGGGAAATTTTTTATCTCCGATATAAAATATAAAATCCTATGACTGCGGTTGAACCAGTTGCACAGTTAAATGAACCTCTATCTCGTCAGACTCCTGAAATACTAGACAAGAAAATATATCAGCTCGTTCTATCTCCAAAAACAGCTCTCAAATTTTCTAAAAAAGACGTTCGCTCAACCCTGAAAGCCTCAACTCTAGACGGTGTTTTTGCCACTATCTTCGAGTCGGCGACCACCGGCGTGCTGCTGAGCAACTTCTTGCTGCAACTCGGCGCCAGCAGCGTGGAAATAGGTATATTCTCGGCTATTCCGATGGTGGTAAATCTCCTGCAACCATTAGGAGCCTACATCGCAGACCGCACAACCAGCCGCCACTGGTACAACCTATTTGTATTCGGCGCGTCGCGGCTGCTGTGGCTGGTGCTGGCGGTGGCAATTGTTTGGGGTTCCCAGCACGCAGAGTCTCACCAACTGCTGCAATGGACGCTGGTAACAGTCGTAGCAGCTAGCGTGCTGGCAGCTTTTGCCAATTCTAGCTGGTTCAGTTGGATGGCTGCTGTGGTTCCTCAGCGCTTGCGGGGACGCTATTTTGGCTTTCGCAACAGTGCTGTGAGCCTCATCACTTTGCTGGGAGTGCCGCTGATGGGATTGGGAGTCTCAACTTGGGGCGCCGATCCAATTTTCGGCTACGGTATTGTTTTATTGGTGGGTGTTTTGGCGGGAATGATTAGTTTGGGGTGTCAATTCTTCATGGTTGATGTGAATCCGCAGCTATACAAAAAAGATGCAAAGAGCGATCGACTTACAGAGAAAAAAGCACATAAAATAACAGATTTTGTGCCTTCTGTGCTAAAAGATTCTAATTTCTTAATGTTTATTCTTTACTTCAGCGTGTGGACATTTGCAGTTAATCTCAGCGCGCCTTTTTTTAATATCTACCTGCTGAAAAATTTAAGTTTGGATGTGAGTTTAGTAACGATATACACCAGCTTGAGTTCCGGGGCAAATCTACTGCTGCTGCTGTTTTGGGGCAAGTTGGCCGATCGCTGGGGAAATCGCCCTTTGCTAATTGCTGTTGGGCTGGTGGTGGCCCTAACGCCTTTGCTGTGGTTGGGTACGGGCAATTACCCGTTTGCCCTGTGGGTGTGGCTGCCGCTGCTGCACTTGCTGGGGGGAACGACTTTAGGGGCGATCGGGCTGTGTACTAACAATATTCAAATGGAAATAGCGCCGATCGAGCAACCTTCGACTTATTTTGCGATCGCCGCAGCAGTTTCGGGAGTAGCTGGGGCTTTGGGAACTACCGCCGGCGGCTTTCTTGCCGAACTTCCCGGCATGAGTTTGGGAGCAGTGTTTGCCCTCTCGGCTAGTGTTCGCTTGATTGCCCTTGTGCCTTTGATTTTGGTGCGAGAACCTCGTAGCCAGTCGCTGCGGTCGATCGTCCCCACTTTTGGACGTTTTAAATTTAACCGGCGGCTAGGAAATTTTCGCACAACTTTACCGATCGAGAACTCAGAAACACCCACAGTACGTTGAGAGAGCAACTCAGGAGTATCGCGTAATTAAACTTTGGGAAGTAGAAGCGCAAACAGTTTTTTAACAAAAGTTAACATCTTTGCTTCCCTTCGTACCAGCGATCAAAGGCGGTGGTGAGGAAGCAGTAGTGCAGCAAGCAGTTCAACTTTTGCGTGCTGATGAACATTAAATGAGTTGGAAAACCTGTTAGCTTTTTTTGCTACCTTTGTATTGGAAACTCGGTTAGTTCAGCAAATTATGAGGTGGGATATGGCTGTTTTACGAGAATCGCCTTGGTAGCAAGAAATTTTGAGGGAACGAGAGCAACGAGGATTGCAGCAAGGTTTACAGCAAGGAATCTTGTCAGCTATTAAATTTGGGTTGGAACTAAAATGAGAAATTAAGGTAGCAAAAAATATTCAGCAAGAAATTCACGCTCTGGCGATTCCCCATGCACAATCTGACGTGAAGGAAATCGTCACAGTCAGTTTCGGTATTTCCTCACTCATACCCGCGTTGGAAGTTCAACGAGATACACTGGTAGCCGATGAAGACAAAGCATTGTACGATGACAGCATGGGCGCGATCGCTTCGCTATCAGGGTTCGTAACTCACTTAATATTTCGCAATTTTATTTAGAAAAACTTAAATGTCAAAAAAATGAGATTGACATATTCAAGGCAGTAAAATAAATTAGATGCAGGTCGGGGACTACTTGGCAGCCAAACAATAGCTAAAGATTGTCCGGCGAGCGAAATAAACTGGAATATACAGTTTTTCCTGATGAAATTAGGAGGAGCGCCTGACGAGAAAAAGGGGAATTGGCGATGTGAAGTAACTGATTACCAACGCTCGATGGAGCGCTCGAAATCTCAGATTCAAGGAGAAAATGTAAAAATGAAACGTCTAATCGTTTGCTGTGATGGAACTTGGAACAAACTAGATACTCAGTGCCCAACTAATGTGGTTAGGCTTGCCCAGGCCGTGAAACGGACAGCCAGTGACGGGGTGCCGCAGATCGTGTTTTATGACGAGGGAATTGGAGTGGACAGTAACAAGATTGTGGGCGGAGTCACTGGGCTGGGAATCGATAAAAATATACAAGATGCCTATCGTTTTCTTTCTTTCAACTACGATCGCGGGGACGAAATCTATCTATTCGGGTTCAGTCGCGGTGCTTATACAGTCAGGAGTCTAGCGGGGATGATCTATTGCTCCGGTCTCCTATCCCGCCGTTATGTTACCAAGGCATCAGAAGCTTACGAGCTTTACCGTAACCGAGGCATTAAACCAAACGATGAGGAAGCAAAGAGGTTCCGCAAAGAAAACGGCAAAGATCGGGGCGATCGCGTCCCGATTACCTTGCTTGGTTGTTTCGACACCGTTGGAGCCCTCGGTATTCCTCTTGTACCCGGCTTGAAGAAGTTTGAGCAACAGATCAAAACAAGGTACAAATTCCACGACACCACTTTAAATCAGGATATTGAGAATGCGTTGCACGCCGTTGCGATCGACGAAATTCGCGAAGTCTTTGATGTTACCCTGATGAAGAAAAATCCTGATGCCCCGAACCAGAAGCTTCGTCAAGTTTGGTTTCCGGGCGCGCATACCTGCATCGGCGGTGGTACGCCAGAATCCCGCGGGTTATCAGATGCTGTCTTGAAGTGGATGTTAGATCAAATCAGTGACTTTGAATTAAAGCTGGAATTCGATCCAGATGCCATTGAGGATATCAAGCCTGATTATAAGGCTCCATTTAAAAACAATCCTGGGTTCTTCAAATTGGCAGGAATCAAGTGGCGCGAGGTGGGGGAGACCCTTGACGATCTTCATGAAAGCGCGATCGAGCGATTGAAAAAAAGCCAAGACTATCGGCCTAAGAATCTGCAAAAGATTCTCTCCAAAGTAATTGAAAATCGAGAAAAATGATAAAACTTTATCAAACTCTCAGAACCGAACATCAGAAAATTTTGTAATCTACCTAATCTACAACAATCGAAAGGAAAAGGAATCATGACAAGAGATACATCAAGAGATGGATTGAGCAACAAAGCTTTAGCATATACGTTGACTCATTTCAAACCAATTTGGAACTTAGTTCAAAGTTACGAGCCTCTGAAACGTAAACTAAACAAATTTTTTCTCAATAGTATCATTTACAAACTTCCGACTCGCCCGCTTCCCTATAGCTTAATGGGCTTAGATCCCAAAATTCCAGGGACAGATATTCCCAAGAAAACTGATAGCTACATCTCTTGGGATTCACTTACAGACAAGACTTATACTGGGCGACATTTACCTCCCGATCCGGAATTCAACAAAGAAGGGAATTTACCACCACTGGACAAAGTAAAGACCTTATTCCAAAAAAGAGACGGAAAAACCATTTATTCGGACAAATCGACTCTGCTATTTCCCTATTGGGTGCAGTGGTTTACAGATAGTTTTCTCCGGATCGATCAGCAAAACCGCTTCAAAAATACCTCCAACCATCAGATTGATATGTGTAATGTTTACGGGTTGACCCGCAAACAAACAAATATGCTCAGAGCTTTCAAATACGGTAAATTTAAAACCCAAAAACTCAAGCGAAAAGATGGCGTAGAAGAAGAGTATCCACTCTTTTATTATGCCGATCCTGAGCAGGGTATTGTCGATCCTCAATTTGAAGGTCTTCATGCACCCCTTAATGATGAAAAAAGACAACCCCCCGAAAAGAAAGGCAAGCTATTTGCAATGGGAGTTGAACGGGCAAACGTCCAAGTTGGCTATGTCATGCTCAACACTTTATGTATCAGGGAGCATAATCGAATTTGTGATGTTTTGTCCAAAAGCTATCCGGAATGGGACGATGAGAGGCTCTTCCAAACCGCGAGAAATATTCTCATGGTGATTGTTCTCAATATCATTATGGAAGAGTACATTTTCCACATTACGCCCTATAATTTTAGGTTCTTTGCCGATCCTGAAGCTTTTACCAAGGAAAGTTGGTATCGAGAAAATTGGATGGCGATTGAGTTTAGTTTTGTCTATCGCTGGCATAGTGCAGTTCCTGAAACCTTTATCTATGACGGCAAAGAAAAATCCATGTACGATTCCCTCTGGAATAATCAGATGTTAATCGATAAAGGGTTGGGTGCATTGATGGAAGAAACTTGTTCCCAACCAGGCACTAGAATTGGTCTGTTTAACACACCTGATTTTAAGATCGCAGGAACGCCCTATACATTTATTGATGCTACCGAACTAGCATCTGTTAAACTCGGACGGCAGGCGCAGTTAGCCAGTTATAACGATTACCGGGAAATGTGTGGTTATCCCAGGGTGACTGATTTCAATCAAATTACGGGTGACGAATACGCTCAACAGAAATTAAAAGAGTTGTACGGTCATGTTGATAAGATTGAACTATTTGTCGGATTGTACGCTGAAGATGTGCGGAAAAATTCAGCAATTCCGCCTTTAGTAGCACGGATAATTGGCATTGATGCTTTCTCCCAAGCTTTAACTAATCCTTTGTTATCGCCTAAAGTCTTCAATAAGGAAACTTTTTCTGAGGTTGGTTGGGAAATTATCCAAAATACCAAAACAGTCTCTGATTTAGTGAATCGTAATGTTCCTCCAAGCGATCCCAAGTACAAAGTCTCCTTCGATCTTGAAGTTGTAGCTGACAACTAAGACTCAAATTAGTTGGGGGCGCAAAGACATCTGCGCCCTCAAAAATGAGGAATAAAAAGCAATACGGTTTAGTTAAAACTGTTTATTCCCCGGAGATCCCCCTAAATCCCCCTTAATAAGGGGGACTTTGAGTAAGTTCTTGTCCCCCCCTTATTAAGGGGGGCTAGGGGGGATCAGGCTTAACTAAACCGTATTGGAATAAAAAGGCGATCTTTTCGCAAGCGATCGGCTACGGCAATTCGGGAGAAATTGCACCAGCAGTTATACTATTTAACAGATGCAACGGTTTGTGTAGAACCTTTTTTAGCGATTAACCGAAGGTTATTTATGAGCAAGAAGTTATTTACCGAATATCCCGAACAGGACGAACGCAAATACTACGATCTTTTGGTTGAGCAGGCCAAGCTTCGGATGGATAATCTTTACGGGGATAAGGAGCGGGCGCTGCGAGATACTCACGCCAAAACTCATGCTTGCGTTAAAGGAACTCTGGAAATTTTTGACTTTGATGAGGAAGAGATTAAACGGGAATTGGGCAAACGCGCTTCGTTAACTTCTTCGCAACTGAATGCTATTTCCCTTAAGCAAGGTTTGCTAGCAAAACCCAAAGAATATCCTGTTTGGTTGCGATTTGCTAACGGGGCTACCAAAGTATACCCTGATTACCAAAAAGATTCGCGCTCAATATCACTGAAAGTGATGGGGGTGGAAGGGGAACGACTGGCGCAAAGCCACGAGTCAAAAACCCAGGACATTATTGTTCACAATTCAGAGATATTTGTGAGCCAAACCATCAAAGATTACTACGGCTTTTTTTCTGCTCTGGTTGAATCACCAGAGACATTGAAAAAGTGGCTAATTCGACATCCCAGACACTTTTTAGCAGTCTCGACGCTTACGGGTAGCCGGACTCCTAAGAGTTTGCTAACAGCCAAATATTGGAGCGGTTCACCCTCTGCTTTGGGTCTCAATCCCGATTTCGATCCTTCCCAGCCCGGTCTAGTTCCTGTCGAATATCCTGCTGTAATTAAGTATGGGTTTACTCCGGTTTCATGCAAACCACCGCACGAGATAATTCCAGAACAATCTCGACCGGGAATTCCTAAAATTCCCTTTGTCGATCGCGCTAAAGCCTTGCGTTTAGATCCCAATCAACCAGACAATTATTACCGGGACGATCTAATTCAAGCCTTGGCGAAACCTGATGCCCAATACTGGTGGGATTTTGGCATTCAGTTCCAAACCAGCCTCAAAATGCCGATCGACGATGGCATCAATGTCTGGAAGGAAAAAGAATCACCCTTCTTAAGAGTAGGTCGTCTCACCGTCAAGCATCAGATTATTGATTATGAAAAACAATCTGATTTCAACGAAAACCTGAGATATTCTCCCTGGAACGGCTTAGCAGTTCATCGTCCAGTAGGTGCGATCAATCGGATACGCGGTGTTGTTTACCCCGTTGTAGCGAATTATCGCCTTCAAAAGCGAGGTCTTGTCCACCAAGAACCAACCGGAGAAGAAACATTTTAAGGGAATAATTTGGGGTCGGACATCATTTAATGCCATCAGGCAGGTGTCGTCTGAGCAAATGGCAACTCAAAGAAGTTATATCAATTCCGGTTACACTCCTTATGATGGTGAGTAGGGAGTGGCGGAAGGTGGAATTACTCATATATTGCACCATTTTCAAGAACAGGCAAGATGCCTGTTCCACAAAGAATGAATTTGATTGTGGGATGGGCATCCTGCCCGTCCATAAAAGCTTATTGAAAATGGTGCAAGATATAAGATTATTGACATTGACTCGATCATTCCCATCCAACCGGAAACGATATTAACAAGCCAAACCTTCAAAAAATCCCATCCCTTTTTAGGGGGGTGGGAGTGTTGAAAATTATTAATTTTTAGTGCTCAGTCCTTAGTCCTCATTATTCAGTAGCACTCAATCAATAACTGGGTTCGCACCCAATTATTAATTATTCTGCTAGCAACCAACTGATGACTAATGACCAGCCACGGATGACTAATAACTTAGGCTTGACGCGAGTAGTATTCCACCACTAGCAGTTCGTTAATCTGTAGAGCAATCCACTCGCGTTCGATAACGCCGTTAACTTTGCCAATTAGTTTTTGCTTATCAAATTCCAAGTGATTCGGCAAGTGAGCCAAGCCTGGGTCTTTGAGATTAGCTTCTACCATTGTGCGCGATCGCTCTCTATTTTTCACAGCAACTACATCACCAGGCTTGCACTGATAGCTGGCGATATTGACTTCACGATCGTTGACTGTTATGTGACCGTGATTTACCAATTGTCTAGCGGACGGAATGGTTGGAGCCATTCCCATCCGAAACACAGTATTGTCCAAGCGCATTTCCAAAAATTGCAGTAACACTTGACCTGTGGAGCCCGTGACACGGCGGGCTTTGCGGACGTAACGGAGAAGTTGGCGTTCCGTCACACCGTAATTGAAACGGAGTTTTTGCTTTTCTTGCAAGCGAACCGCGTACTCAGAGAGCTTTTTGCGGTTTTGACCGTGCTGTCCGGGCGGATAGTCTCGTCTGGGGGTTTTGCGGGTTAGACCCGGCAACTCTTTCAGGCGACGGACGATTCTCAATCGGGGGCCTCGATATCGAGACATTTATTTTCCTCTCTAATCTCTGTATGCAATATTTATGCAGACTCTATATTATATGTTTGTAACGGTCAAAATTCCAACAAAGATCGATAAAAAAACGATCGACCGCAGCGCGATCCATAATGTGCGGTAAATTCTGAAGTAAAAGCCGATCGCTCGATCGCCCCAATCCGCCAAAAAAACTCACTACTCGATCTGCCATGCACAACCGCAATTTCTCCCGCACTTCTTCCCCAAAGCCAGCACCGACAGGCTCAAGCCCTACCGCGCGCTGGATCTTGGCTCTCGGCACGCAGCTAGCAGCACTCGGTTTGTTAGCCACAGCAGTGCCAATCTCACCAGCATCAGCCATCACGATTAGATTCCCTCGCTCTAGGAATCACTATCGCGTCTGCGCTGTGGAACTAATCGAAGCCGGAGTGGGGGCCGAGGCGGCAGCCGCCGCTTGTGCTGACGCGCTCCACCCCCGCGACATATCTAAATGCGCCCTCCAAATCAACCGCAAAACCAATATTTCGGGTGTCGAAGCGCTCTCTAGCTGTCGGCGGGTGAGGCGTCCCGCCGAATTGGCGAATTGCGTAGTGAATATTAACGGCAAAAGTCGAACTCAACCTGCGGCTCCGCTGTTAGTGCTCGATGGGTGCCGCCGCAGTTTATTGCCACAACAGTTTGCTGAATGCGTAGTCGGCTTGAGCGGCAGGCTTGACTTTCCCACTGACAGGTTAATCGCCACTTGTCTTGACCCGAGGGACAGCGTGAGCCAGTTGGACGGGCGTCCTGCACCTACGCCTCCTGTGGAGCTAATTTCACCGCCTTCGCCCCTCAATTAATTAGTTATGGGTAATTGGGAATTGGGAATGGGTAATTGGTAATTGGTAATTTGTCATTCCTGGACGCAAAAGTAAGGTATTTCTGTCATTGTTCACTGTGTGTCGCAATCTCAAAGCCTTGCTACACCGTTATAATGCGTCCAGGCCTGTTGGTAATTGGTAATTGGTAATTCTTCCCTCTTCCTTCTTCCTTCTTCCTTCTTCCTTCTTCCTTCTAATCAAATGTCAGAAATTTTTGCTGAAATTACAGTCGAAGAATTAGGTCGCCAATTAGCAGAAACCAATGCTGAGAAATTGCAGCTTGTGGACGTGCGGGAACCTTACGAAATTGAACTCGCGGCGCTGCCGGGATTTGCAGCTTTTCCGCTGAGCGAGTTTGCTGAATGGTGTGGTGAAATTGACGATCGACTCGATCGCGACACAGAAACCCTCGTTCTGTGTCACCACGGAGTGCGATCGGCTCAAATGTGCCACTGGTTAGCCACTCAAGGATTTACTAACGTTAAAAATATCGTTGGCGGTATCGATGCTTACTCAATGGTGGTCGATCGAACCGTCCCCCGCTATTAACATCAAATCCAGTTCTTAACTATCGTTTGATTCAGAGTCCGCGCGGGCGGACTTTGTATGTGTAGAAACGAATTATATTTCCCCGGAATTACCTAATTAACAGCAGCCAATCGAAAATTTAAAAGCGTACTCACAGTGAGCCGATCGCGCCCCTGCCTTTTCGAGTCATAAAGAGCCTCATCAGCGGCCAGTAGCAGCGTTGTCGCATCATTTTCCTCGCTCGGAACAACGCTGGCAATTCCCAAACTAATGGTTAGCACAGAATTAGGTAGACCGTCAACACTCTCTGGGTTGAAAACTATATTCAAAGCTTTCACTTTCGCTCTAATTTGTTCGGCAACAACCAGAGCCACTGACGCATCAGTTTCAGGTAAAATCACAGCAAATTCCTCGCCCCCGTAGCGAGCAGCTACATCAGCAGGACGCTGGAGCGATCGGCGAATTGTCTGAGCTACCGATCGCAAACAATCATCTCCTGCTTGATGTCCGTAGGTATCATTATATATTTTGAAATAATCGAGGTCGCACAAAATTAAAGATATCGGAGAACCCTCGCGAGCCATGTGTTCCCATTCGGTTCGCAAGCAACTATCAAAATGCCGTCTGTTGCCAATTTGAGTAAGTTGGTCTACATTCACCAAAGCTTGCAGCCTTTGATTTTCTTGCTGCAACTCCTCAAAACGAACCACCGACAACTTGTCCTGGCACAAATTTTGCTCTTGAAAATACAGGCGATATAATTCGCAAGACAAACTACAGTTATTTCCCTCTAATTTGACCAGTCCCATGCTCTCTAACTGATAAGCCATCAAAGGTTCGAGATGAATGCTATTTTTAGCATCGACAACTTGTTGGAATGCGGAAGCGAGTTCGGGCTGCTGTTGAATGGCGATCGACTGATTTTGCAAGTAGTCGCTATAAATTCCGCTGTAAGTAGGAGCTGTTGTTAACAGTTCTGCCAACTCGGCTCGCCCCAGTTCCTCCCCAGGCTCATCCCGATCGCCCGACAGGCGATTTTGCAGCAAAATTGCCAGGTGATACAGCGCTAAATGCACTAAATAAGGATGCCCGCCTACCATGTTCGTTAATTGCTCTATCGGATCGCGATCGCTCCAGTTCAGTCCGTGTCTGCACGCCAAATCTTGAACTTGTTCAGCAGTAAATTCTGAGAGTTTAATCGGCATTCCTACATTAAAGGGAGATTGATTGACATTCAAAGCAATATAATTTTCTGTCGAATGAATGACAACGGTGCGGAGTTTTTCCCAAATTTTGCTAGCGCGAGCTTGTTCGTACCAAAAACGGATGACCGACAAAAAATCTGGAGCTATATTGGTACGTTCAAATACTCGATTTATTTCGTTGAGCACCAAGACAATAGGACTGTCAATTTGTGCGAGCAAATAGTTTTCAAAGTAAATAGTGCAGCTTACCTTGCTGCCCATATCTTCATCCCAGAATTCATCAATATTTGGTTCGAGTTTGAGTTGCCGAGCGACATTGACACAAAGCCAGCGCAAAAATTTATCTAAACTAGCAAAAACCGCTGCGTCGGCTTGCTGAAAGTCTACAGTTACTGTGCGGTATCCGCGATCGACTGCCGCGTCAATTATCCGCAGCATCAGAGAACTTTTGCCCATTTTTTTGGGAGCTTTAATGCGAACAAGACCTCCGGGTTTGCTAATTTCTGCACAGGCCAGGGCTTCGGCGTCTGAGCGATCGATATAAAATCGAGAGTCAAGCGGTATGGGGCCGCCGGGAAATTCTAGGTCGGCAACTGTTTGGATCGAGTTTGGTGATTTTTGGAGTCCTGCCATAGTCCTTGCACAAGGCGATACCCTGACTGTATCTTACCTTTGTCAGTTTAGGAGCTAGACCAGCGGTGTCCGAGATCGATCGACAATCCTAAAAAATCTAAGTTTTTAGGGACTTCCCGGAACTCACTTTGCTATAGTAGTGTCACTTTACCCAATCTCAAACCCTGCTTCAACACGGCTCTACAGACCGACAAAAATTCGACGGCGACCGAGACGCGATGATTCTGCGCCTCTACCTGAAAAATCCGTCGTCTGTCGCCGATGTCGCGCAGGAAGAGCCCCAATCAAAGGAGAAATAATCATTGTCACGTCGCTACCTGTTTACCTCTGAATCTGTTACTGAAGGCCATCCCGATAAAATCTGCGATCAAATTTCAGATACGATTTTAGATGCCTTACTGACTGAAGACCCCAAAAGCCGCGTCGCAGCCGAAGTTGTCGTCAACACCGGCTTAATGCTGCTGACGGGCGAAATTACCACGAAAGCTCAGGTAAATTACATAGAATTAGCTCGGAAAAAAATAGCCGATATTGGCTACATCCACGCTGACAACGGCTTTTCTGCCAATAGCTGCTCGGTGTTGGTGGCTCTTGACTCTCAGTCTCCCGATATTGCTCAAGGGGTGAATACAGCCCACGAAAGCCGGGAACAATCTAGTGAAGAGGAATTAGACGCCATTGGCGCTGGCGACCAAGGCTTGATGTTTGGTTTTGCTTGCAACGAAACGCCGGAAATGATGCCTTTGCCTATCAGTCTGGCGCACCGGATTTGCCGTCAACTAGCCGCAGTCCGCAAAACCGGTCAATTGCCTTACCTGCGTCCCGACGGCAAAAGCCAAGTTACGGTAATTTACGAGGACGGCAAACCTGTTGGCATCGATACGATTTTAATTTCTACGCAGCATACTGAAACGATCGGCGACATCGCAGAAACTGCCGCAGTTCAAGCCAAGATTAAAGCAGACCTTTGGACTGCTGTCGTCCAACCCGTGTTTGCCGATATTTACGTGCAGCCTGACTCACAAACTCGCTTCCTTGTCAACCCAACCGGCAAATTTGTGGTCGGCGGGCCTCAAGGAGATTCGGGTTTGACAGGGCGCAAAATTATTGTGGATACCTACGGCGGCTATTCCCGCCACGGCGGCGGCGCTTTTTCTGGGAAAGACCCCACCAAGGTAGACCGCAGCGCGGCTTACGCTTGTCGCTATGTTGCTAAAAATATCGTGGCTGCTGGTTTGGCCGAAAAGTGTGAAGTGCAGTTGAGTTATGCGATCGGCGTTGCGCGGCCTGTCAGCATGATGATCGAAACTTTTGGCACTGGGAAAGTTGATGACGATCGCCTCTTGGAAGTTGTGAAGCAGCATTTTGAACTGCGTCCTGCGGGCATCATTCAGGCATTTAACTTGCAGAATTTGCCTGCTGAAAGAGGCGGCCGTTTCTATCAAGATGTGGCGGCTTACGGTCACTTCGGACGCACTGATTTAGACTTGCCTTGGGAGCAAACTGATAAGGCCGAACTCTTGAAAGAAGCTTTGAGCCAGAAGTTGTCTGGAGTAGCTGGATAGTAAAATTTCAGCGCGGGCCAGTAAAATTTCAGGGGCGGGCCAGTAAAATTTCAGGGGCGGGCTAGAAGCCCACCCCACAAGAAATTTTATTGTTTGTGGAACGGGCTTCTAGCCCGTTGCTAAGGGCCCACAAGAAAATTTATTAATTGTGGAACGGGCTTCTAGCCCGTTGCTAATATTAATACTTAATGTCAGTTAGAAAAAATCGTACAAAATCTTGTAAATCACTAGACTAAATGCCATTTTTAGAGCCATTCCAGTCAGCGATTCGCAGTTTCAAATCTTTATTAAAACAGCAGTTTGCGGTTTTAGTTGACGCAAAAAATAATAAAATAACGGTTCCAACGACCTTTGAGCCTCGCAATCAGGGAATTCGCGGCGTTTGGATACCCAGCACTGACTGCAAAGTTCTTACCTCAAAACAGCGGATTGCTGACGCAATGGACTTTCTCGCCGATACGGGATTTAATACTGTTTTTCCTGTAGTTTGGAACCGGGGTTTTACGGCTTATCCTTCTCAAATTATGCGCGAACAATTTGGGGTGGAAATTGACTCGCGCTATCAAGGACGCGACCCTTTAGCGGAATTAATTGTTGAGGCCAATAGAGTCGGCCTCAAAGTTATTCCTTGGTTTGAATACGGATTTGTGAGTTCTTACAATCTCAACGGCGGTCATTTGCTTGCGAAAAAACCTGAGTGGGCGGCGCGCGATTGCAGTGGCAATTTACTTAAGAAAAATAACTTTGAATGGATGAATTCTCTAGATGCAGAAGTGCAAGACTTTTTGCTGGGGTTGATGCTGGAAGTTGCTAAGAATTATCCGGTAAATGGCGTTCAAGGAGACGATCGCATTGCGCTTCCGGTAGAAGGCGGTTATGACGAAAAAACGGTTAAACGCTATCGAGAAGAGTGCGGTAGAGAACCGCCTCAGCATTGTAAAGAGCGACATTGGCTGCACTGGCGCGCTGATATTATTACTGAGTTTGTGGCTCGTTTGCACCGAGAATTGAAAGCGATTAATCCTGATTTGTTGCTGTCGATGTCGCCGAGTCCTTATGAATGGGGACTTGTGGAATATTTGCAAGATTCTCAAGCTTGGGTTGACAAAAAGTTGGTCGATATGCTTCACCCGCAGTTTTACCGCCGGGATTTTAAGGCTTACAAACAATTGGTCGATCGACTGATTGGGGAACAGATCCGCAGCGAGCAAGTGCACTGCGTGTCGCCCGGTATTTTGTTGGCGAATCGAGGCAGCAATTATAGCATGACTCCCGAGCTGTTGTTGCAAGTAATTGCTTGCAACCGCTCTCGCGGCATTCAAGGAGAAGTGATGTTTTTTTACGAAGGTTTGCGAGATAACGGTAACGCTTTGGCTGAGGTTTTGAAAAATGGGCCCTACGCTCGTTGACACTTTCCCGGAATCAAGCTGTTTTCGGTTCGCTCAGTTCAACAGAGCCGATCGCTATTTCAAACCAAGTTGGTATAAAATAAGATGTTGCACCATTCTCAATAAGCTTTACGAACAGGCAAGATGCCTGTTCCACAAATAGTCAATTTTCTCGCTTCACAGGCCGGAAAGCCTGTTGCTGACAATGGTGCAAGATGTGAGTATAAAATGATATAGCAGAGTTAGGCTATATAAAAACCCAGCGATGCCAACCAGCCAGCGCTACTAATTGTCAAGCCGATCGCCCAAAAAAAACAGATAATTAATCATTGGGAGTTGCAAAAATAGTGGAATCGGACATATTTTATAAATGGTGCAACTTTTTTTGAGCAGTTGAGTGTTGTAGGCGCCGCCGTATTTTTTTAAGACAGCGAGTTTTAAAGAGCAATCTCCAGCGACCGCCAAAATATTAGGATAAATCAATGGACTCAGCAGCAACCCTCATCCAACAGCTACCAGAGCTCAGCGATGCTCAATTTAACCAAAAATATTTGAAACAAAAACAAGGGATGCACACCTTGGCAGAAATTTTGCCGCAAGTAGAACAGAAAAGTCTGGCTTTGCACGCAGTAAAATTAGCCCTAAAAGTTAATTTAAAACTCGGCTCGAAGCTAGCAGGAACGGTAAAGCCAGAATTTCAAAAAGCCACACTAAGATTAATCGGAAAAATCAAAACTTCGCCCAAGCTGAAAATTCAACTGCTGGCACTAACAAGTTCCGATGTGGCAATCCCGATGCTAGTCAAAGCATTGAACCACAAACAAAGTGCAGTGCGCCTCCATTGCATTCGGGCGATCGGGAAAATTGGTTCCGAAGCGGCAGTAATTGAATTAGCCCGATCGCTCGAATCGGAAGATTCCCAAGTGCAAGCTTGGGCGGCTTGGGCACTAGGAGAAATTGACTCGAAACCAGCAGCCTCCGCACTGCTCAAAGCCCTCAACCACAAAACCTCCGGGGTGCGCGTCTGGGCTGTTTGGGCCTTGGGCAAAATTAACCCGAAAACAGCCGTCCCCCCACTGCTCAAAGCCCTCAAACACCAAGACTCCGAGGTGCGCTGGCGGGCGGCCGTCAACTGCGGGAAAATCGGCGTCTCTGGGGTAGTTCCCGGGCTGATGAACGCCCTCAGAGACGAAAATCAGATCGTGCGCGCTAGGGCTGCCGCGGCTTTGGGGAAAATCGGCGCTCGATCGGCAGTACCCCGCTTAGTAGAATTGCTGCACGATCCTGACTCCCATGCAGTTTCTTTGAGGGCCGCCGAGGCCTTGGGACAAATCGGCACGGAAAAGGCTGTGGCGGGTTTGCTGCAAGCCCTCAACCACGATGACTCAGACGTGCGCGGCTGTGCAGTTTCTGCCTTGGGGGAAATCAGCAGCGAGGTGGCTGCGGTGGCGGTAATGCGATCGCTCTCGGATCGAGACATTTTCGTGCGCGGCAGGGCGGCGGTTGCCCTCGGGAACATCAATACAGCCGGAGATGCTAACTTGCAAAAAATGGCGACAGCGGGACTGGCGATCGCAATCGGCGACAGCGAATCTTATGTCCGGTGGAGAGTTGCTGATGCTTTGGGGCAAATAGGGACAGAGGAAGCTGTAGCAGGTTTGGTGCGGCTGCTGGGGGACGAAACCTCTGGAGTGCGCCAAAAGGCTGTTAAATCCCTCGCTCAAATTGGCTCTCCTGCTGGTCTTTTGGCTTTGGAAGCAGCTTTAAACCGCGAATTTGCTGACGTTCGCGCGCTGGCTGCCCAATACTTGCCGGATGCCAGCACTGAGGCAGAAACCGTTGATTTAGATCCCTCAGCTTCCGCAGATTTATCGGTTGAAAAACTGCCGAAAATCCTCATTGCTTCGGAAGCAGAAGCCAGCGAATACATTGTCGCTCGGACTGCGGGGCGCGAGCTCAAATACCTGATCTCGATCGGCAGTCCCGGCGTACCCGAACCCAAAATCTTTCACAAAGTCCCGAACCGACTGCTGTTGGAGTTTAACGACCTAGACACCCCCGTTGACGACCCCGATCGGGTTTTGCCTGCACTTGATGATGTACTCCAAATTATTGATTTCGCCCTCAAAATGTCGGCGCGCCCGGGCAAGCTTCTCGTTCTCGGCCAAAGCGGCATCAGCCGTTCAACGGCAGCAGCTTTGACTGTTTGTGCTGCGGTTTTGGGCCGGGGAAAAGAACGGGAAGCTTGGGCCTTGGTGCTCGCCGCCAGACCCCAAGCCCGGCCGAATCGCTGGATTGTCGAATTGGCTGATGAAGCTTTGGGTAGAAATGGCAAGTTAGCAGCAGAGATCGAATTGACTACCGCCACGGACAGAGATCGCAATTGCCAACAGTTGACTCCCAGGAACTCGGTTTCTTTTCGTAAGTCCTAAAGTTATACTCAACTAGCACGACTTCGCCTCAGACTTGTCGAAAGCGGGGCAGCGATGCCAAAAGTCGATCGCCGGGGTGCAAAAGTTCGATCGGCTCCTGCATTGGTGACATTCTGTGCTATGAAGTCGTCGGATGCTCAACAAAAACCGTCAAGCAATCGTCGCATTGCTGGCAGCAAAACCCCAAAGCTGAGGAATCGGGTGCATTGTCAACAGACAATATCAGCTTTGGGGAGTTCACAGGCAAAACACATCAGACAGAATTTTCTGCCTGTAACATTCTATGCGGGAATAATTCACTGCTGGGATGAATTTTTATTTTTTGCCTGCTACAGACTTTTACGAGTCGAAAAAGTAATTTGGCAACAGCGATCGAGAGGCTAATTATCTATTAGACATCAACCGAATTTAAGTTTCTCCTGTGACTCGACAAGAGTCATGAACCCCATGCCTAAAGGCAGGGGCTTGTAGACTGTCCGACTAACGCAAGCGGGATACAAGCCACAACATG
>NZ_JAUBWA010000131.1:0-17893 GCF_036702825.1 Microcoleus sp. A003_D6
TCTTGGACAGCACCAACGTTGCCAATAATACAGCCGACGGGATTGTTGATTTCGTGGGCAACTCCGGCGACTAAGTTCCCCAAGGCTGACATTTTTTCACTTTGAACTATTTGGAGTTGGGCTTGCTGCAAATTGTTCAAGGCATTTTCTAATGCAAGCGATTTCTGCTTTAGGGCAATTTCTGCAACTTTGCGATCGCTAATATCCAAAAATAATCCATCCCAAACCATAGAGCCATCGGCAAATCTTTGGATTTGAGATTCCCCATGAATCCACTTGATAATTCCTGATGGGGTAACAATTCGCCCTTCCCATTGCCAGGGAGATTCGGTTTGAATGGCGTGAGTTTCGGACTGTAGAAAACTTGCGATGTCATCTGGATGCACCATCTTGTCGAAAAACTGCCAATTAGACATAGCTTGCTCTGGGGTAATTTCCAGCAAGTTGTAACAATTTGCACTAATGTAGCTCAACGACATAACCCCATCGGCACTCATGCTATATTGATAAACTACCCCAGGCACATTGTTTACCAAGTTATGGAAGCGAGAGTTACTCGCACTCAATGAGTTCAGTGATTCCTCTAGCTGTTGAGCATAATGCTGCGATCGCTCATAAAGTTGGGCATTTTCTAGAGAAATTGCCGCTTGAGCACAGAGTAAATTTAGCAGTTCCACGCGATCGCTCGTAAATGCCCCCGTTGCTAAATTATTTTCTAGATATAAAATGCCCATCAATTTACCTTGATGCAAAATCGGGCTACATAAAATACTTTTGGGTTGCTGGCTCACAACATAGGGATCGTTAGCTAAGATCGGATCAACACTGGCATTGATTAGCACCACAGTCTGCCTATTATTCTTGACTTTGTAAATCAGCTTTAGGGGAATATCCTGACTCTCCTCAACGGTCAGGCTCTGCAACACCACCGGCTCCATCCCCACGGTCATTGATCCTTTAATGAGCAGGCATTCGTCTTGCAAGAGCATTAACACACACTTATTCGCCCCTGCATTTTCAATGACAATCGAAAGCAAGGTTGAAAGCAGTTTGGACAGTTCAATCTCACCAGAGATGCTTTGAAATGCTTTGAGAATGGTCGCTAAATCTAAAGCAACGGAGACACTACTACTGCTAGAACTGGCGGTACTGGTAGAGGTGACAGTCCCTAAAGTAAAGATAGTTTCCTGAGTTGAGAGGGGAGAACGGGTTTGTTGGAGGATAGGAGCAAGTAATTGGGGATAGCGTTTTTCTAAGTCGGCGACTTTAGCTTTAGCTCCCCAACGAGCATAACAATAATAGGCTTGGGTCATATAGTCTTGAGCAATTCGTTCTTTGCCCCAGTTGAGGTAGAATTTAGCAGCCAGTTCGTTGGCTAGGGCTTCTTCGTTAATATATTCGTTGGCTTTGGCTCCAGATATGGCGCGATCGTAGCAATCCCCTGCTTCGGCTTTCTGTCCTAACACTCGATATTTTTCAGCCTCGATTAAGTCAACCTTATGTTGGTGATTCATCGGGGCATTCTGCGCCCAGCGATGCAGAATTCTTTCATGGCTTGCTGCTCGCTCAAGTATTTCGGCTTTCTGAGGTTCTGGCTGGGTGGGGTAGAGTGCTAGGTACGTTAGGGCAGCATAAAAATGGAAAGTAGGAACTTGAATCGTTCCCGATATTGTTATCAAACAGGGCTTGATGGGGGCGATGTAGTCGAGGGCAGCCTGATAATTGCCAAAGTAGTAAGCAAGCAGCAGTTTGTAGACGTAGGCACAGGCGATCGCCATGAAATCTTTATTCTGGTTGTGCTTCGGCAGCATCACCGTTTCATCGTAGCTAGTCCCAATTAAGCGATCAGGTTGGTTTACCGGTTCCCTCAAATGCTCCACCGTTTGCCGCACCATGTCTAAATAAATCTGCGCTGAATTTTGTTTCACCTGGGCGAGGTTAGCACTGTAAGCAATCAATTCATATTCCAATGTGTCTAGGTCTACACCTGCGTAAAGCGCAGTAGCGGCATAGCCCACGATCGCATAACCAGCATTGAGAAAATCACCTGTCTCCATGCCTGTGCTGTAGCTTTCTTTTAGCATCGGTATCATTGCCCTGAGTGCTTGCTGGTGATGGTGGATGAAAGTCCCAAACAGACTGAGGGTGATGGACTTCATTGCCTTAATATTAAATCGCTCCAGCAATGAGAGTGCTAAGGAGCCAAACCTAGAGCCTGTTTCAACTTCGCCCAAAAAAGCACACAGTACCATGCCATGAATCACATAACCAACTGTCGAAGTGGGTGCATTACCAAACTGGATGGATAACCTCACCATCGTTGCACTCAACGGAGGCAATAATCCGGGCATTCCTTGTACTATTGGGGCAAACAAGCTGCCTAACAGTTGCATCGCAGCAAGAGCAACGGGATCGCTCATCACAGGCAAGTCAATCAACCCGGCAATTTCTCTACCCTGGAGTTGCCCCTTTAGGTCTTGGAGGGCTTTGCCGATTTGGGCTTCATCGGTTGCATCCGGTAAATTTACCCCTAATTGACTCAGTGCTTCTTTACCCACTGCGATCGCTGCCAACATCTGACTTTGGGATGTTTGTGCAGCGATTTGAATTTCGTAAATTTTCACTTTGTCAAAAATCGTCTGCGCCTGCTGCAATACCACTGTAGCTTGCTGTTCCATATCCTCAAAGTCACCATTCAAATAGCTGGCTTCCGTTGCTGCCACATGGAGATTCAAGGCTAATTCGTACTCTGTTTTCCAGCGGTCTGGTTGTAATAGCTCAATCCCTGTTTTTAGATAACCCCTTGCGGCGGCGTAGGCTGTGGAATTTTTCGCCTTACCTCCAGCGTTCAAATTCAGTTGCGCTAAGGCTTCTCGTTCCTGCGGTTGTGTGATTAATTCAAGGCCTTCATTTAAATGTCTAACAATATCAAACAGTTTTTCTTCTTGCTCTACTTGCGAACAACTATCCAGTAGTAACTGTCCAATTTTGAGATGGGTTACTTGTTTTTGTGCTTCTGGAATCAAGGAATAAGCAGCTTGTTGGACGCGATCGTGCAAGAATTTGTAGGTAGCGGTTTGAGACTCTTGAGACGTAACAGCAAGATTGTCTTGCTCTACATAAAACTTATAAATTTCACCTTGAGGTAAAATCAACCCTTCTTGCAATGCTTTCCACAAATTGGCTGCTGTTTCTACTTCTGAATTTTCCGAAACAATTGCTAATGTTCCTAAATCAAACTGATTGCCAATACAAGCTGCTAGCTTGAGAATATTCTGAGTCGCTAATGGTAATTTCTCTAACTGCAACGCCATGAATTCGACGACATCATCTGTCAAGGCTTGTTCCTTGACTCCAACAATATCACATTGCCAACAGCCTAAATCTAAGTTAAATTGAATCAAATTATCTTCGTATAAGGCTTTGAGAAATTGGGTGGCAAAAAAGGGATTTCCTTGAGTTTTCTGAAAAACTAATTGGGAAAGAGCTAAAGCCAAATTTTCTGTATTTTTGAGAGTATCTGCGACGAATTGATTGATTGTCTCTTGACTCAATGGTGCCAAGGTAATGGTATTAATTATTGCTTGTGCTTTTTCAATTTCACTCAAAGTTAGCATTAATGAATGTCCGAGGTAAACTTCGTTATCCCGATAAGCACCAATTAATAACAGATGAGTAGTATTCACCATTAATAACTGAATTAACTTCAGTGATGCCGAATCTGCCCATTGCAAATCATCTAAAAACATGACTAAGGGATGTTCGGCACTGGTAAAGACTTGAGTGAATTTTTGGAATAATAAATTAAACCGATTTTGAGCTGCTGTTCCTGATAGTTCTGGTGTTGGGGGTTGTTCTCCAATGATTTTCGCTAATTCGGGAATGATTTCAACGAGTATCTGCCCATTTTCGCCCACAGCCTCTAAAATTTTGTTTTTCCATTGCTGGATTTGAGCATCACTTTCTGTTAATATCTGCCCGATTAAATCTTGAAAAGCCTGCACAAATGCACTTAGGGGAATATTACGATTAAATTGGTCGTATTTCCCTTTGATAAAATAACCCCGTTGCCGCATGATGGGTTTGTGAACTTCATTAACCACTGCTGTTTTACCAATGCCCGAAAATCCAGCAACTAGCATCATTTCCGTTGCCCCTTCACTAACTCTATCAAAGGCTTGGAGTAAGGTTTCTACTTCGGTTTCTCGCCCGTAGAGTTTATCGGGGATGAGGAAGCGATCGCACAGATCCCTTTGTGCAATCTCAAAACTCTGAATTTCACCAGTTTCTTGAAGTTGAGTTAAACATTTCTCGAAATCATATTTCAACCCTAAAGCACTTTGATATCTATCTTCAGCATTTTTAGCCATCAGTTTCATGACGATATCACAAAGGACTTGGGGAATAGGAAAAGCAACCTCACCCGCCAACCGCCGACTGTTGGGGTGAGGTTGATTCATATTTGGTGATTGTTTTGCAATATGAGAATGTACCAACTCCATCGGGTCATTTGATTGAAATGGTAAAACTCCAGTGAGTAATTCGTAGAATGTCACAGCCAGAGAATAAAAATCAGTCCGGTAGTCAATCCCCCGATTCATTCTTCCTGTTTGTTCTGGAGATATATAAGCGAGTGTGCCTTCTAAGACATTGGGATTAAGGAGGGTTTGAGTTTCCCGTGGTAATAAAGAGGCAATACTGAAGTCAATTAATTTAACTTGTTTGGTTTCGGGGTTAATTAAAATATTGGCGGGTTTGATGTCTTTATGAATAATTCGCTCTCGATAGAGAATATCTAAGGCATTGCAGAGGGCGATCGCGATCGCTAAAAACTCCTGCAATGATTGTAGATTTCCGCTCATTACCCATTGTTTCAGAGAAATCCCCCCAAAGTCTTCCATGACTAAGGCATAGCCATTTTGATAGGGCTCCAGGCTATAGGTCTGAATAATTCCAGGTTGATGAAGGTTTTTGGAAATGCTATACTGGTTGCGAAACTGCACCAGTTCGCTGAAAGTTGGATACTCATTTTTCAGCAATTTGATGACGACAGGTAGTCGATCTTTTGTACGAAGGGCTCGGTATACTACGGTTCGACTTCCTGAATAAACAGTCTCAACAATTTGATAGTGGGGAATTTGATGGGTTGTCATTAGGTTGTGGTGTGTGGAGGAGTTATTCATTGTTATTATTGGCGGAAAGCTAATGACGGGTTTGTTGAAGGAGTCTGAATATCAGGGAAAAGTTAATCTGTTTATCTTCCCTGAAGGGGTAAAGTGATGATAAATTCTGTTCCTGCTCCCAGTATAGAATTAACATTCAGGGAACCGCCATGTTTTTCTACGACAATTTGCCGCGCGATCGCTAGTCCTAACCCCGTACCTTTGCCAACGGCTTTTGTAGTAAATAAATGGTCAAATATCTTTGTTTTTACCTCCTCACTCATCCCCTTACCATTATCAGTGATGGCAATTTTTACCTGTTCATTTTCGAGCGATGTTTGAATGGTTATACAGTTAGGATTCGCTTTAACTTCTGCAAAACTTAGACCGATATTTGATTCTTCTAAAGCATCGATCGCATTAGCAAGAATATTCATAAATACCTGATTTAATTGACCGGGAAAGCAATTAATCGCCGGGATATTACCATATTTGGTGACAACTTCAATGGCGGGACGAGTATCCGACGCCTTGAGGCGATGGCGTAAAATTAAGATGGTGCTATCAATCCCTTCATACAGGTTGAATAACTGCTTTTGGTCGCTATCGGCACGGGAGAAAGTGCGGAGACTCTTGCTGATAGACGTGATGCGATCGCCCCCATCTTTCATCGCTCTGATTAACTTGGGTAAATCGTCCCGTAAATATTCTAGGTCGATTGTCTCTAATTCCTCTGCAATGGTGGGGCTGGGTTGCGGGAGTTCCTCTTGATAGAGGTCAATCAGCCCAAAGAGGTCATTGATGGAATCTTGGACAGCACCAACGTTGCCAATAATACAGCCGATGGGATTGTTGATTTCGTGGGCAACTCCGGCGACTAAGTTACCTAGTGCAGACATTTTTTCACTTTGGACTATTTGTAATTGGGCGTTTTGCAAGTCGGTGAGAGTCTGCTGGACTTGATTGTAAAGTCGCGCATTTTCTAGAGAAATAGCCACTTGAGTGCAGAGAAAGTCGAGAATAATGATGCGATCGCTGGTAAACACACCACTGGTTAAGCGATTGTTGAGATACAAAATACCGACCAAATTTCCTTGATTGAGAACGGGTAAACACAGCACACTTTTAGGCTGCTGTAGTGTCAAATAATCCCCAATTACGGGTAAATCGGTTTCTAGATCGTCAATCACCACGACTTTGTGAGTGTTTTTGACATATTGAATCAGTTTGACGGGGAGATTGGGGTTGTTTTCCAGGGGTTCGGAGTAGAGTAGAGTTTCGGTGGGTGTGGCGATCGCCCGCACTTCCCAGACTTTATTCTCATTAGGTAAGATTAAGGCACAGCGATCGCCCCCGGAATTTTGCAGAATAATTTGGGTCAGTTGCTGGAGCAGATCCTCTAACTGAATCGTCCTCGCAAGTGCTTGGGAGGCTTGGAGAATGGCAGCCAAATCGAGGGTTGTATTGATGCTGGAACTGCTAGAACTTTTGCGGGTGTTGGAGTGAAGGGAATAGCCGGGAGATGCGATCGTTGTTAGTGTGCCTAACATTGTCACCAAGGGTTCAGACTGCTGTAAAATTGGGCGGAGCAAGTCTGGATACCGAGTTTCCAGGTCATTAGTTTTGCCCTTAGCTCCCCAGCGAACATAGCAGTAATAGGCTTCCTGCATATAACCTGCGGCAACTTTCTCTTTACCCCAGTTGAGATAGAATTTGGCTGCTAGTTCGTTTGCTAAAGCTTCTTCGTTAATATATTCGTTGGCTTTTGCTCCAAAAATGGCGCGATCGTAGCAATCCCCTGCTTCATAATTTTTGCCTAACACCCGACATTTTTCTGCTGCTACCAAATCAACCTTATGCTGATAATTCATCGGGGCATTCTGCGCCAAGCGATGCAAAATTGTTTCATGGCTTGCTGCTTGCTCAAGTATTTCGGCTTGCTGGGGTTCTGGCTGGGTGGAGTAGAGTGCTAGGTGTGTTAGGGCGGCATAAAAATGGAAAATGGGAACGTGAGCCGCTCCCGATATTGCCATCAAACATGGCTTGATTTGGGCGATGTAGTCGAGGGCAGCCGGATAATTGCCAAAGTAGTAGGCCATGATCAGTTTGTAGAGGTAGGTCATGGCGATTATCGAGAAATTGTTATTCTGGTGGTGCTTTGGCAGCATCACTGTTTCATCGTAGCTAGTCCCAATTAAGCGATCGGGTTGGTTCACCGTTTCTCTCAAATGCTGTATCGCTTGACGTGTCATGTCTAAATAAATCTGTGCTGAATTCTGTTTCACCTGGGCGAAGTTAGCACTGTAAGCAATCAATTCATAGCCCAATGTGTCTAGGTCTACACCTGAGTAAAGCGCAATATTGCCATAACACGCGATCCCATAACCAGCAAAGAGAAAATCACCTGTCTCCATGCCTGTGCTGTAGCTTTCTTTGAGCATCGGTATCGTTGCCCTGAGTGCTTGCTGGTGATGTTGGATGAAAATCCCAAACAGACTGAGGGTGATGGACTTCATTGCCTTAATATTAAATCGCTCCAGCAATGAAAGAGCTAATTTACCAAACCCATAGCCTGCTTCAATTTCGCCCAAAAAAGCACACAGTACTAGGCCATGAATCACATAACCAACTGTCGAAGTGGGTGCATTACCAAACTGGATAGACAACCTCACCATCGCCGCACTCAACAGAGGCAATAATCCGGGCATTCCTTGGATTATAGGGGCAAACAAGGTGCCTAACAGTTGCATCGCAGCAAGAGTAACGGGATCGCTCATCACAGGCAAATCAATCAACTCGCTAATTTCTCTTCCCCGGAGTTGGCTGCCAATATCTTGTAAGGCTTTACCAATCTTGGCTTCGTCTACTTCCGTGGCGAGTTCGACTCCCAATTGGGCTAGGGCGTTTCTTCCCACTGCGATCGCTTCTAATATTTGGTTTTGGGATGTTTGTGCAGCGATTTGAATTTCGTAAATTTTCACTTTGTCAAAAATTGTCTGCGCCTGCTGCAATACTAATGCAGCAAGATGTTCCATGCCGTCAAAATCACCATTCAAATAGCTGGCTTCCGTTGCTGCCACATGGAGGTTGAAGGCTAATTCGTACTCTGTTTTCCAGCAGTCTGGTTGTAATAGCTCAATCCCTATTTTTAGATAACCCCTTGCGGCGGCGTAGGCTGTGGAATTTTTCGCCTTACCTCCAGCTTTCAAATTCAGTTGTGCTAATTCTGTCCGTTCCGACGGTTGAATCATCAGATATTTGCCAATATTAAGATGATTGACAATATCAAACAGTTTCTCTTCCTTTGTACTCGGTGACGCATCTTGCAGCAAAAGTTGCCCAATTTGCAGATGGGTAATTTGTTTTTGGTCATCGGGAATCAGGGAATAAGCAGCTTGTTGGACGCGATCGTGCAAAAACTTATAATTGAGCGTTTCAGTTTGTGTGTTTTGGGTTGTATCCAATTCGCCCACATAAAACTTATAAATTTCACTTTGGGGGAGAATAAGTCCTTCTTGCAAAGCTTTCCAGAGGGCAACGGCGGCATCCGATTCAGATTGTTGGGAGACGATCGCTAGCGTATTTAAATCAAACTGTGCGCCAATACAAGCAGCTAATTTGAGAATATCTTGGGTATAATTCGGCAGTTTTTGTAACTGTGATGCCATAAATTCCACGACATCATCAGTGACTGCTAAGGCTCTGACTTGAGCAATATCGCACTGCCAATGTCCCAGGGTGCGATCAAACTGAATCAATCCATCTTGATACAATGCTTTGAGGAACTGGGTGGCAAAAAAGGGATTGCCTTTTGTTTTCAAGGAAATCAATTCTGTCAAGGTTTGAGCGCTCAAAATATGGCAGTTGAGCGTGTCAGCAACTAGCTGGTTTAAGCTACCCTGACTGAGGGAACCCAAAGTAATGGTATTGATGGTAGCGTTAGCTTTGGCTACAGCATCTAAGGTCAACATTAAGGGATGCGCCGGTGAAACTTCATTATCTCGGTAAGCCCCGATCATCAATAAATAGTGACTTTCCGACTCATTCATCAAAAGTTGTATCAAATTGAGTGAGGCAGAATCAGCCCACTGTAAATCATCCAGAAACATCACTAAAGGATGTTCAATAGTAGTGAAGACTTGAATGAACTTTTGGAACAGTAAATTAAATCTATTTTGTGCCGCCGTTCCTGATAATTCTGTCGCAGGTGCTTGCTTACCAATGATGCGTTCTAATTCGGGAATCACCTCAATAATTACCTGTCCATTGTCACCTAGCGCCTGAAGAATCTGATTTTTCCAGATGTGTAATTCGCGATCGCTTTCACTAAGCAACTGCCCCATTAAATCGCGGAAGGCTTGCACAACCGCAGAGAAGGGAATATTGCGATTGAATTGGTCAAATTTACCTTTGATAAAATAACCGCGTTGCCGCACAATGGGTTTATGAACTTCGTTGACAATAGCTGTTTTTCCAATTCCCGAAAACCCAGCTACCAGCATCATTTCTGTTGCACCTTGGCTAACACGTTCAAACGCTTGGAGTAGGGTTGATACTTCGGCTTCTCTTCCATAGAGTTTGTCGGGGATGAGGAAGCGATCGCACACATCCCTTGTCCCAATCTCGAAACTCCGAATTTCACCAGTTTCTTGAATTTGAGTTAAACATTTCTCTAAATCATATTTTAATCCTAAAGCACTTTGATATCTGTCTTCAGCATTTTTAGCCATCAATTTCATCACGATATCACAAAGTATTTGGGGAATCTCTTCTCTGTTCCCTAAAAGTGGTGGAAGTTTAGCAATATGAGAATGTACCAACTCCATTGGATCGTTTGACGCAAAAGGTAACTCTCCTGTAAGTAACTCGTAGAATGTTACACCCAAAGAATAGAAGTCAGTCCGGTAGTCAATCCCCCGGTTCATTCTTCCTGTTTGTTCTGGAGATATATAAGCGAGTGTGCCTTCTAAGACATTGGGATTGATTAGTGTCTGCGTTTCTCGTGGGAGTAAGGAGGCGATACTAAAGTCGATTAGTTTAATTTCTTTGGTTTCAGGATTAATTAAGATATTGGCGGGTTTAATATCTTTGTGAATGATGCGCTCGCGATAGAGTATATCTAAGGTGTTGCACAGTGCGATCGCAACTTCTAAAAATTCCCCCAATGAGAGTATATTTACCTTTTTTACTGCCCATTGTTTCAGAGAAATCCCCCCAAAGTCTTCCATGACTAAGGCATAGCCATTTTGATAGGGCTCCAGGCTATAGGTCTGAATAATTCCAGGTTGATGAAGGTTTTTGGAAATGGTATACTGATTGCGAAACTGTACCAGTTCGCTGAAAGTTGGATACTCATTTTTCAGCAGTTTGATGACGACAGGTAGTCGCTCTTCGGTACGAAGAGCTCGGTAGACTACGGTTCGACTTCCTGAATAAACGGTTTCGACAATTTGATAGTTGGGAATTTGATGGGTTGTCGTTAGGTTGTGGGTTGTGGAGGAGTTATTCATGGTTATTATTGGCGGAATTTTAATAACGGGTTTGTTGAATGAGTCTGAATGTCAGGGAAAAGTTAATCTGTTTATCTTCCCTGAAGGGGTAAAGTGATGATAAATTCTGTTCCCGATCCCAGTATAGAATTAACATTCAGGAAACCGCCATGTTTTTCTACGACAATTTGACGCGCGATCGCTAGTCCTAACCCCGTACCTTTGCCAACGGCTTTTGTAGTAAATAAATGGTCAAATATCTTTTGTTTGATTTCTTCACTCATCCCTTTACCATTATCAGCGATCGCAATTTTGACTCGATCGTTTTCTAGAGAAGTTGTAATGGTAATTCGGTTAGGCTTAGCTTTAATTTCTTGATAGCTACGTCCGTGATTTGATTCTTCCAACGCATCGATCGCATTAGCAAGAATATTCATAAATACCTGATTTAACTGACCGGGAAAACACTCAATTTTAGGTAAATTTCCATAGTTAGTAATGACTTCAATGGCCGGACGTTGCTCGTTAGCTTTCAATCGATGTTTGAGAATCAAAATCGTGCTGTCAATGCCTTCATGGAGATGAAACGGGACTTTATAATCTTTGTCAGCACGGGAAAAAGTGCGGAGGGAAGTGCTGATGTTGCGGAGGCGATCGCAGGCCATCCCCATTGAATTAATTATTTTTGGTAAGTCTTCTAAGGTATAATCTAAATCAATTTCTGACGCATGGTCTTTAATTTCATCGCTCGATTTTGGGAAAGTTTCTTGATACAATCTCAAGTGTTCGATCAGCTCAGTAAAAGTAGGTTTAGCTTCTTCAAGACTCGCAGAAATAAAGCCGAGAGGATTATTCATTTCGTGTGCTACACCTGCTACTAAGTTGCCCAGGGCCGACATTTTTTCACTTTGGACAATTTGTAATTGGGCTTGTTGTAAATCAACTAAGGCAAGTTTCGCTTGTTGATAAAGTCGAGCATTCTCTAGAGATATGGCTGCTTGTGAAGCGAGTAGGTTGATAACTTGCAAGCGTTCTTCAGTAAATACCCCGCTTGTCACTCGATTTTCTAAATAAAGAATTCCCACCAAATGTCGTTGATTAATAATCGGAGTACAACAAACACTTTGGGGTTGATGTTCGAGCATATATTGCCCAATTAGACCAGGAATATCTGTGAGTAATTTATCTACAATAACTGTTTGTTTCGTGTTTTTTACGTAATGGATAATTTTGAGCGGGATATCGGGACAGCTATCGATTGATTGTGGTTCAAGAATAGTTTGGATATCAATCTCTTGATGAATAAAGGTAATGGCTTTGACTTGCCAAGTCTGTTCTTGAGGAAGAATCAGTGCAACTTTTTTTGCCCCAGAGTTTTCCAGGATAATCCGGGTGAGGCTGGCAATGAGTGAGTCTAATTCTAGAGAACTGGAAATAGCTTGAGCCGCTTTCAGGACAGAAGTAAAATCTAGGACATCGGAAATACTCGTATTGCCAGTGCTATGCGTGCAAGTGGATGAGGAAGTCCCATGAAAGCCAATAGTTTCTCTTGGGTTGAGGTTGAGTCTTTGCTGTTGCAAGATGGGTTGGAGTAATTGAGGATAGGTTTTTTCGAGGTGATTAACTTTTGCTTTCGCTCCCCATCGAGCGTAGCAGTAATAAGCCTCTTGCATATAACCTGCGGCAAATTTGTCTTTACCCCAATTGAGGTAGAATTTGGCTGCTAATTCATTTGCTAAAGCCTCATCGTTGGTAAATTGATTATCTTTAGCCAGACTTATGGCTCGGTCGTAACATTCAATAGCTCCGATTTTATCGCCCAAAACCCAATGCTTTTCAGCCTCAATTAAATACCATTTATGCAAATAATTCATTGGTGCGCCTTGCGCCAACTTGTGTATCGTGGTTTGATGAGTTTCTGCCGCAGCAAGAGTTTCGGCTTGCTCAGTTTCTGGCTGAGTGGGAAAGACTGCCAAATACGTCAGGGCGGCATAAAAGTGAAAAACGGGATATAGAATCATGCCTGATACAGACATCAAATAGGGCTTGGCTTGGACAACGTAGTCTAAAGCAGCCGCATAATTACCCCATAGAGATGCCAGTGCTAATTTGAATATGTAAGCAGAAGCAAGGGCAGTAAATTCCTTACCCTGTTGGTGCTTAGGCAACATTATTGTTTCATTGTAGGCAGTACCAATTAAAACATCCGGCTGACTGACGGTGTTCCTCATATTCTCGATCGCTTGATGTTTCGTATCTAGATAAACCTGAGCAGAATATTGTTTCACCTGCGCCATCATCGAACTATAACTTGCCACTTCAACGTCTAGGGCATCTAGATCTGCCCCCATGAAAAAGCCAGTGTTAATATAAATACAAGCACTATACCCTCCATTGAGAAAGTCGCCAGTTTCTATCCCGGCAAGGTAGCCCTCTTTTAGCGTCATTGCGGAGGACTGGAAAGATTCCCGGCGATGCTGAATAGAAGTCCCAAACCAAAATAGAGTGAGGCACTTAAACTTTCGTGAATTGAAACGATTAAGCAAGCTCAGTGCCAAGTTGCCAAAGTCATAGCCCGTCTCAACCTTCCCCAAAAAAGCACATAACACCATCCCGTGCATCATATACCCCATTGTTGAAGCCGGGGCATTCCCAAACTGGAGCGACAAACTTACCATTGTCCCAGCCACGAGAGGCAACAAACTTGGCATTCCCTGAAATATGGTGGCAAATAACGTGCCTAACAGTTGGATAGCTGCTAGAGATGTGGGGTTACGCATGACAGGCAGATCGATCAACGTGGCGATTTGTCTGCCTTGAAGCTGGCTGGTAAGGTTCTGGAGCGCTTCGTTTATCTTGGTCGGATCGGGTTCGCTGGGGAGTTCAACCCCCAATTGCGAGAGAGCCTCTCTGCCAATGGCAATGGCTTTGAGCATCTGCATCTGGGCTGTCTGGGCGAAGATTTGAATTTCGTAAATCTTAATTTTGTCTAAAATCGTCCTTGCTTGCTGCAATACTGATGCTGCCAGATGTTCCATACCTTCAAAGTCACCATTCAAGTAGGCAACTTCGGTAGCTGCAACATAGAGATTTAGTGTCAATTCATACTGCGATTGCCAGCAATCTGGCTCCAGCAACTCCATGCCTGTCGTGCAATAGGCGATCGCCGCACCATAAGCCGTTGACAATTTTGCTTTGCATCCAGCAGCTAGATTGAGTTGTGCTAATTCTGTGAGTTGCGATCGCTCAGCAATCAGGGATTTGCCAATATTGAGATGATTGACAATATCAAAGAGTTTATCTTCTCTTGTGGTCGGTGACGTATCTTGCAACAAAAGCTGCCCGATTCTCAGATGGGTGGCTTGTTTTTGGTCATCGGGAATTAGGGAATAGGCGGCTTGTTGTACTCGGTCATGTAAAAATTTGTATGTAACAGTCTCTTGATTTTCTTGACTAACTGCAAGACCATCTTGCCCAACATAAAACTTATAAACATTACCAATCGGTAAAATCAACCCTTCTTGCAACACTTTCCATAAATCCGCCGCCGTTTCTACCTCGGAGTGTTCTGAAACGATTGCCAAAGTTACTAAATCAAACTGATTGCCAATACAAGCGGCTAACTTGAGGATGTTCTGGGTTGCTAAGGGTAATTTCTCTAACTGCAACGCCATGAATTCAACTACATCATCTGTAACCGCTTGCTGGTTAATTTGTGCAATATCGCATTGCCACCCCCCTTCACTTCCCCCCGAAGTTTGGGGAGATAAAAGGAGAGTGGAGTAAAGAGAGGGGTAGTTAAATTTAATTAATTTTTCTTGATGTAACGCTTTCAGAAATTGCGTGGCAAAAAACGGATTTCCTTGAGTCTTTCGCTCCACCAATTGAGAAAGAGGTAAGGCTAAAGTTTCTGGACATTTCAGTGTATCAGCTACTAAGTGATTGATTTGCTCTTGACTCAGGGGTGCTAGAGTAATTGTATTAATCGTTGCTTGGATTTTTTGCATCTCACTCAAAGCCAACATTAATGGATGTACCGGGTTGACTTCATTATCACGATAGGCACCAATTAACAAAAGATAACTTGTATCAGCCATTAATATCTGCATTAAGTTCAGAGATGCCGAATCGGCCCATTGTAAGTCATCTAAAAATATGACTAAGGGATGTTCAGGACTGGTAAAGACCTGGGTGAATCTTTGAAATAATAAATTAAAGCGATTTTGGGCGGCGGTTCCTGATAATTCAAGGACGGGTAGCTGCGAGCCAATTATTCTTTCGAGTTCGGGGATAACTTCAATAATTACTTGTCCGTTTTCTCCAACAGCATCTAAAATCTTGTTTTTCCATTGGTGAATTTGTGCATCGCTTTCGGTTAACAATTGTCCCATTAAATCGCGGAATGCTTGCACAAAAGCATTTAAGGGAATATTGCGATTGAATTGGTCAAATTTCCCTTTAATAAAATAACCCCGTTGGCGGACGATGGGTTTATGAATTTCGTTGACAACTGCGGTTTTACCAATCCCAGAAAAGCCTGTGACTAGCATCATTTCTACCCCCCTTTGTCTCCCCTTACTAAGGGGGGAAAGAGGCGGGTTGTCCCCTTGGGGGGATGAAAGAGGGGTGGCAACGCGCTCGAAGGCTTCTAATAGGGTTTTAACTTCGTTTTCTCGTCCATATAATTTATCAGGAATGATGAAGCGATCGCTTAAGTCTCTCTGTGCAATTGGAAAATCTTCAATCTTTCCTGTTTCCTGCCATTGAACGAGACATTTTTCTAAGTCATATTTGATTCCCAAGGTACTCTGATAGCGGTCTTCGGCATTTTTTGCCATGAGTTTCACGATCAGATCGCAGAGAACTTGAGGAATCTCTTTTCCTTTGCCAATTTCCCTTAAATTTGGTGGTTGTTTAGCAATATGGCAATGCACCAACTCCATCGGATCGTCAGACTGAAATGGGAGTTCTCCGGTGAGTAATTCATACCAGGCAATCCCTAATGAGTAATAGTCACTGCGATAATCTATCCCTCGATTCATGCGTCCAGTTTGCTCTGGAGAAAGGTATGCTAGGGTTCCTTCTAAGGCATTAATACTCTGAATTTGCTGGGTTTCTCTTGGCAGCAGCGTCGAGATGGAGAAGTCAATTAATTTAACTTGCTTTGTCTCGGGGTGAATGAGGATATTGGCAGGCTTAATATCCTTATGAATGACTCGCTGTTGATGTATGTAGTGGAGGATTTCTATCAATGACAAAGCTATGGGAAAAAACTGGTCTAATGTCAGTGGTTTTTCCTGAGTAAATTGTTGCAAGGAAATGCCGCCAAAGTCTTCCATTACCAAGGCATAGCCGTTGCGCTCTGGTTCCAAGCTGTAGGGTTTGACAATGCCGGTAATGTCTAAATTTTTGGTAATACTATACTGATTGCGAAACTGCACCAGTTCGCTAAAAGTAGGATATTGCCGTTTCATCAGTTTGATGATTACAGGTAATTGATTATCCCTACGCACTGCCCGGTAAACTAATGTTCGACTCCCGGAATAAATTGTTTGGGTGATTTGATAGTTGGGGATTTGAACAGTTATGTTCGTGTTGCCGTCCATCTGTGGGCTGTTTTTGTCAGAGTTATTGATTGCCATAGTTTTGCTTGGTGAGTAATTTAATAAATTTGTTTGAATGCACCGACCAAAGTTAACTTTTTTTCTCTGCTTGATTGGGTAAGGTGATGATAAATTCTGTTCCCTCTCCTAGTATAGAATTAACTTGAATTGAACCGCCATGTTTTTCGACGACAATTTGCCGGGCGATCGCTAATCCCAGCCCCGTCCCTTTCCCCACAGCTTTTGTGGTAAATAAATGGTCAAATATCTTTTGTTTAATTTCTTCTGTCATGCCTTTACCATTATCAGCGATCGCAATTTTAACGAGATTATGTTCGATGGATGTTGTAATGGTAATGCGGTTAGGATTAGCTTTGATTTCTTGATAGCTGCGTCCGTGATTTGATTCTTCTAAGGCATCGATCGCATTCGCCAGAATATTCATAAATACCTGATTCAACTGTCCGGGAAAACAATTAATTGCCGGAATCTTTCCATAGTTGGTAATCACTTCGATTTCGGGACGAGTATCCTTTGCTTTGAATCTATGGCGTAAAATCAAGATGGTGCTATCAATCCCTTCGTGGAGATTGAAGCTTTGTTTTTGGTCGCTATCGGCACGGGAGAAAGTACGGAGACTCTTACTGATGCTGGTGATGCGATCGCCACCATCTTTCATCGCTTTAATTAACTTGGGTAAATCATCCCGTAAATATTCCAGGTCGATTGTCTCTAATTCTTCTTCAATCTCATTCCCCGGTTGGGGGAATTTCTCGTTGTAGAGGTCAATCAACCCAAATAGGTCATTGATGGAATCTTGGACAGCACCAACGTTGCCAATAATACAGCCGATGGGATTGTTGATTTCGTGGGCAACTCCGGCAACTAAGTTACCTAGCGCCGACATTTTTTCACTTTGGACTATTTGTAATTGAGCATTTTGCAAGTCGGTGAGAGTCTGCTGGACTTGATTGTAAAGTCGGGCATTTTCTAGGGAGATTGCTACTTGGGTAGAGAGAAATTTAATGATGGTGAGGCGATCGCTAGTAAACACACCACTGGTAAAGCGATTGTTGAGATACAAAATACCAGTCAAATGTCCTTGATTGAGAAGGGGTAAACACAGGACACTTTTCGGCTGATGTAGTCTCAAATAATCATCAATTACAGGTAAATCGGTTTTTAAATTATCAATTACGACAATTTGTTGAGTGTTTTTGACATATTGAATCAGTTTGACGGGGAGATTGGGGTTGTTTTCTAGGGGTTCGGAGCAGAGTTCGGTGGCGCTTGGTGTGGCGATCGCTCGCACTTCCCAAACTTGATTTTCATTGGGTAAGATTAAGGCACAGCGATCGCCCCCGGAATTTTTCAAAATAACTTGGGTCAGTTGATGTAGCAATTCATTGAGTTGAATCGTTCCCGCAAGGCTTTGGGAGGCTTTGAGAATGGCGGCAAAGTCGAGAGCATTGTTGATGCTGATGCTAGAAGAAGAAAGGCTGGAAATAGTAGATGAGGGGAGAGAAACATTAGAAGTGACCATGCTTGTCAAGGTTTCCAGCACGTTGAGAGGTTGGGCAGCAGATTCGAGAATGGGACGCAATAAGTGAGGATAGCGGGTTTCTAAGTCATCAGTCTT
>NZ_JAUBWA010000132.1:0-17631 GCF_036702825.1 Microcoleus sp. A003_D6
TTCATAATTTCAGAAATCGCGTATTAGCTTGTTTTTCTGATTAGATAAAATTATCACCACAAGTTCAGGAGAGCCATCCAACCTTGGGTAGAAATGTTCAACCAGTCGTTTATCGATCACTGGAACCACCACGATTTAACTGCCGAAACCGTGCGATACTGGATGCAAGACGAGAATTATCAGCCGGAATTAGATTTAATTGCTGTTTCGGGCGATCGTAAATTTGCAGCTTTTTGCGACTGTCAAATCAAACCCCAAAAAAATGCCCGCAGCGGCACAAAAGACGGGTGGATTGAATTGTTGGGTACGAGGCGCGACTTTCGGAAAATGGGTTTAGGAAAAGCGATGCTGCTGGCGGGTTTGCATAAGTTGAAAGCGGCGGGTGCAAACACAGCTAAACTCAGCGTCGATGCTGACAGTTTGACGGGGGCGACAAAGCTTTACAAATCTGTCGGTTTCCGCCCGATGGAAACTTGGATCGAGTGGGCTAAGACAGTGTAAATTCGTTAGGGTAGTCAGAAACCGGGTTTTTGCGAGATACTGTGTTACAGTCGGCAAAAATGGCAATAAACCCGGTTTCTTTGGTTTTTGAAGCGCACCGGGCGGATGAACGCGGATTATGATACAGTTTGTTTAGTCACTTCTACATAAATATGTTCTAGCCGCACCGGATACCGAGCGATTGAATCAATAGAAATCCCATCAAAACGCAAAATAATCTCTTTTAATTCTAAACGTTCCGGCAGCCAAAAAGCTAAATCGCTACCGTAGCGGCGGGGGATGAAACTGTATTGTTTAGCGCGGGCGATGACTTCAGCTTCTTCGTCGGTTTTTACCACGATAATTTCTTGAGCCGGAATCAGTTTTTGCAACTCTTCTAAACTACCTTCAGCCACAATACTGCCATTCTTCAGAATCCCAATTCTCTGACACAGCCGCTCAGCTTCATCCAACAAGTGAGTTGTCAGCAAAACTGTAATTCCTTCCGATTGCAAGCGCTGAATTAACTCCCAAATTTCATAGCGAGCCTCAATATCTAAACCCGTTGTCGGTTCATCCAAAATCACTAATTTTGGCTGGTGAACCAAAGCCACCGCAATATTCAAACGTCGCTGCATTCCTCCGCTCAAAGTTTCCACCGGGCTTGTAGCTCTATCTGTCAAATTTACTGCTTTCAAACAGTGTCTTACTTGATAGTGGCGCTGTTTGCGCTCTAAGCCGTAAATTTGAGCAAAAAAATTGAGGTTTTCTTCGCAGCTAAGGCTTTTGTAAAGCAAATTTTCTTGGGGCGCTACACCTATTAACAATTTGGTAGCTTCGGAAACAGGTTCGCCATTGATAAAAACTTTGCCACTGTCGGCATTTAGCAAATTGCATAAAATATTGATAGTTGTAGTTTTGCCCGCCCCGTTTGGCCCGAGCAAACCGTAAATTTCTCCAGCTTGAATGTGGAGTGTTAAATCTCGAAGCACTGAACGCTCGCCGTAAGACTTATTTAGCTTTTCTATTTGCAGCACTGCTTTAATTCTCCGTATTATTTTATATATTTACGGTTGTTTCTGAAGGATTAAACCGCAGAGAGCGCAGAGGGCGCTGAGGAAGAGAAGAGAGAGATGAATAATTAGGACATAATGAGATAAGCTGTTGTGCATTTAATTTGTATGTTGAGGGCGGGCAAGATGCCCACCCCACAAGAGGAAAAATTTATTTGACTATGCAATTTAAATGCGGATTAGCTTAGTTTTAAAGTCTTCTTTCTACTCTCAGCATCCTGCGGTAAGAAAGCCATCCACCTGCAATCATGGCAATAGAAAATATGAATAAATACCAAAAGTGTTCTGCAATATCAGCCAAGTCTTTGCCGTCAGCCCACACGCCCATGAGCGCTTCGTTCATGTGATAAATTGGATTGTACTGGGCGATATCCAGCAAACTTTTGGGAAAGAGCGAAGTCGGCAAAAATGCGCCTCCTAAAATCAACAAGGGGACGCCGAAAGCTGCTACTAGGGAGTTGACATCTTCAGTGCGCCTCGCAAACTGGGTGCCGAGAATAAAGCCTACACCTACATAAGATACAATACTGAGCAAAATAATCGCACATCCTAACAGAATAGAGCCTTGAAATTGCGCTCCTAAACAAGAGGCGATCGCATATACTAAAATTACCTGACCGATGCCGATGCAACTGTGAGCCAGAAAAATTCCTAAAAAGTAGGAAGTGCCGCTCAGGGGCGAAATAAACAAGCGTTTGAGAGTATGCTGTTCTCGCTCTGCTACTACCGTTGCGACACTCCCGCCGAGACAGCTAAAAAATAAGGCTGCTCCTACTAAACTTGCAGGTGCAGCAACTTCAAAGGCTTTTGCTGTGCTGAGATTAGCGCGTTCTTTTAAAATTAAACCGTTAATTAACAAGATAGAAACTGGAAAAATACTCCACAAGACTAAGCTGCGTCGCCGCCTCCCCAATTCAATTAAAATTCGCTGGGCTACTGCGAGCGTTTCGTACCAGTATTTCATAGGAAATATGTTAGCATTGTTATTGTCGGAAATCAAAAATAAAAGTTAATAGCCTATGATACAGTCATTTCACAAGCTTGTCAAATAACAGTTCAAAATGTACACCATTGAATTGACATCAGAAGCCGAAGACGATCTTAAGTGGTTCGACAGACGCGAGCGAAATATCATTGTAGACGGAATCACAACCAACCTGAGCTACGAGCCAACCGTCATGACAATGAATCGAAAACCTTGTCGAGATGACGGTACAAAAATTGCCGATTGGGAATTGCGTATTGGTGTGTATCGGGTATATTAGACCTCTTGCAAAAATCCTTTCATCAATTGATGGAACGGGCTCTCCGGCCCGTTCCACAAGAGTTATTTTTTCTTGTGGAACGGGCATCTTGCCCGTTCTAATTATTTTTGCAAGAGGTCTATTACAACGTGGAAGAACAAGTCCGTGTCGTTGCGATCGAACGGATTGGTGAAAAACCCAATAATACTGTTTTTTTTCGTGGCCAACAGGAGGAATGACTATGTTATGGACTTACCGCGTATTTCACGATCCAGGCGGTTATTGTATCCGCATCGTGTATTACGAACGCGACAAGACGCTTATCGGTTATCAGAAAGAGCCTACGATGCCTACAGGCGAAACGGCTGAAGATTTACTGCAAGACATCGAAGCGTTTAAACAGGCATTTGAGTTACCTATCCTCACAATGGATGAACTTGAGGCTGAACTAGCAACCCGCCCTCCGAAGCCAAAAAAAGATCGGAGTCAAAACAAAACGCTCGATCGAGTAATCGCCGAATTAGACGCGGAAATTCTTACTTAATCGTAAAGTTCGTACCTCTGTAGCATCCTTGAAAAGAAGTTAAACTAATTCGGTTTCTCTGTTCCAATTTAGTCACGAGGGAAGAATTATTGCTACTTTCAGCGGTAGCATCCCACTTGTAGATAAAGTCGCCGAGATAGTCTCCGGTTTCTTCGTAGCTGTGCTCTTCAATTGGAATTCCCGAAACTCCTGAAACAGTTTGGTTTTGGTATCCGTTAACGATGATTTTTTCGATAACTGCGCCCGGTTCTGCGGTAATGTTCCATTGCACGGGTTCATAAGCTGAAAGTGCGAGAATTATTGGCTTGTTTCGGCGTTCTACTTTGACTTCGATCGCACTTTTTGATAAATCTCGGTTCTTATGATCCGCATTGGCTTCGTAAACGCCTATTACGTGAAGTTCTTTGTTTCCGCTTGAGGAACCGATATAAGCTGAAAAATCATCGGAACCGCCAAACCCGCAGTTAGCGGCAGAACTAATTGGGGAAATAAAAGTGGTTTTTTCAGCTAGTTTCTGCTGCACCGCCGGTACTACCCAGACTCCGGTTCCGACTCCCAAAGCACCTATCAAAGCGGCGGCGATTCCGAAAGGAAGGGCATTTGTCAGGTGGCGAAAAGCTGGTTTTGCCGTTAATTGAGATAGGGTTTGCTGCCAAGTTTCACCAGTTTGTCGATCGGCATTCCCGCCATCTAGACAGGCCAATAAACCTAAACTTTCCGGCTGTTCGAGCAGGCTTTGAACTGCTTTCCCTTCGCCGACGTAGAGATTTCTAGTTTCGCTGTCCAAAAGCAGCCAGTAGCGATCGCCCTCGCCGAGGTTGTATTCTTGCAGGGCAGGATCGACTAAATCGTGCTGTAAAAACACCAGCCAAGCCATATTATTGCCAGTGCCGACTGTTTTGCCGTCGCTGGAAATAAGTTGGTCGATGTCGGGTTCCCAGCGCCAAGCTACCCAGCGACTATCTCCTCGATAGCCGAGGGATTTTTCCAGTTGCGGATGAGCGGTTATTTCTAAGCGTTGAACTAAGTTTGACACTAGATGTCCTCCTCAAGTGCGATCGGGTTTAGAGGAATTTTGTTGCAATTTAAAACACATATTTTGCTCATGAAGAGCCTCCGAGTAATCGCGTTAATTTTGTTTCCCTAATGTGAGTCGGTACTTTCCGAACCACACTGGCTCAACCAAAATATGCCTGTTTAATGGCTTAGCTTTAGAACTTGGAGCTGGCGAGCACCCGCCTGGTAATAACTTTAACCTTTGCTGATAACTAATCCTGTTATACCAATTTAATGTGAAGTTGGACATATTTCGATCCCCCTAAATCCCCCTTAAGAAGGGGGACTTTGAGCGGAATCTTGTCCCCCCCTTATTAAGGGGGGCTAGGGGGGATCTGATTCTACGGGGCCTCATAAAAAATTGGTATTACGGATTAAAGCTGGCTATCTCTCACTGATTCTACCTGGTTGTCCAGTTGTGAAAGAGCGCTTAGCCGATAGCGTCTACAAGTTCTTAGCTTAACTTTTATTTGGCTACTCTGCTACAAAATATGCCGATCGCACCTGACATCAATATTACGCAGGCAAATAAATATTCCGGCTTTCTCGCGGGTGAACTATCCCTGAAAAAGAGATGGTTTGAGAGAAACCCGGTTGCTGTAAAAGTTCTGACACTTCGCCTATTACTGGCGGGGGCCATCAATCGCATCTCTAGTCGGTGCAACACCTCCCGGGCCAAAGGAGCTCGGCGGCACTCTCGGAAGATTGAGATTGGGATTGGGAACTAAATCGCTGTTGCTGTCACCAGCAGTTCCACCCGTGGGAGACGCACTGTTATTGGGGCCGGTACTCGGCGAACTTCCCGGATTGAGATTATTCTGATTGGTATTGGGCGAAGTTCCCGGATTGGCATTATTGGGAGTGGTATAGGGCGCACTTCCCGGATTGAGATTATTGGGATTGGTATTGGGCGAAGTTCCCGGATTGAGATTATTCGGATTGGTATTGGGCGAAGTTCCCGGATTGAGATTATTCTGATTGTTGGGATTTGCCGTGCCTGTTGGAGTAGTTATCGGCGTGCCGGCACCATCTATGGTGATGGCGTTAGGGTTCGGGGCAGCAGCCGGATTGCCCGCATTGGGGTTATTCGCAGGAGCGTTGGCGGGGTTGCTGGCAGCCGGAGCAGTGTTTTGGGGAGCGACGTTGGTGCCGCACAAGCTGACTAAATCAAAAGTTGTGCCGCTTGGGGTTTCGATGAAGCAAACCGGCACGTTTACTCGGGGGTTGGAGGCTCTGGGAAAATCGGCTGTTTCTGGCATGGGACGGCTAAAGGCAGCTTCAGCCATGAGTGGGGTCAAGGCAGCCGATAGAGCGGCGATTGTCCGCAATAATCTCATCAGCGTTTCCTCAAATGTTGAATTTTATTTTCTCCAGTATTGCCCATAAATTGCCAAGTGTCGTCACTCTAAAAGCCGATCGATCTTTTTGAGAACTGCTTCTACAGAGCCACCGCTGGCTAAAACATCTCGCGCTGACAGAAAGTACAGGTAGAAAAAGCCGAGAGTCCCAAAGTCGCGCATCCGTTGCCCTTCTTCCTTGATATTTTTAATACCGAATTCGCGGGTCAACGTAAGCGTTCAAAATATCAATTACAATACTGGCAATTACAACTATTCCAGCAAAAAACACCACAATACCTTGAACAGTTGGATAATCTCGCAAGCTAATCGCTTCGTAAAGGCGATTTGCCAGCCCCGGCCAAGAAAAAGTAACCTCTGTTAAAATAGCACCGCCCAACAGTGCAGCAAAAGTCAATCCTAAGACAGTAATCACCGGAATTAGCGCATTTTTCAGAGCGTGAGCCCATAAAATCTGCAATTCAGGAATTCCGCGAGCTCTAGCTGCTTCGACATAATCTGCTTGCAAAGTTTGCTTGAGATTCACCCTGACAATGCGCTCGAAAATGCCGCTCAAAAGAATCCCCAACGTCAAACTCGGAAGTGCCAAATAATGCAAAGATGTGAGAAACTGACCGGGGTTAGCGCTGAGGAGACTGTCAATAGTGTAGAGTCCCGTGTAGCCTTCGGGGGCGGGGAATGTCACGGGAAAGCGAGTTCCCAAAGGAAACCATCCCAACTGCACCGCGAAAATTAATTGTAAAACCATGCCGGCCCAAAAAGCGGGCAGCGAGTAAGTGATAATGCCAAACAAACGGCCTACAGCATCGAAAATAGTGTTGGGGCGGGATGCTGCCAGGGAGCCGATACTGATGCCGACAATTAAAGCTATGGCCATGCTACAAACTGCTAATTCCACTGTAGCGGGGAAATAATCTCCGATAATTTGCCACACGGTTTGTCCGCGAGTGGTGATGGAGGTTCCCAAGTCCAGACTGAATAAGTCTTTCATGTATTTGAGATATTGCTCCCACAAGGGTGCGTCGAGGCCGAGTTGGGTTCGCATTGCTTCTTTGGCGGCTGCGGGAGCTCGGGAGCCCAGAATGGCATCTATGGGGTCGCCCGGAGTGGCCCGCAGCAGCAAAAATACTGCTGTGGTGATTGTCCACAACATTAGCGGTGCCAGGAGCAAGCGGACAAAAATATAAGATTGCAGGGCTTTGGAACGAGACATAGGATTTGGGAATTGGGAATTGCGAAGTCATTAGTCATTGGGCAGATGTTGAATACCAATTTTTTATGAGGCCCCGTAGAATCCGATCCCCCCTAGCCCCCCTTAATAAGGGGGGGGACAAGATTCCGATCGAAGTCCCCCTTATGAAGGGGATTTAGGGGGATCGAGATATGTGCAACTTCACATTAAATTGGTAGAAAGCATCAGGCAGATCGAAGGTAGAAGGTGGAAGAAACAGCTTATTGTATATGCGACTTCCGTGTCGCGAATCAGGGGAATTGAGAATTGCGAATAGACAGTTGAGTTGATTTTTGCGAAAAAGTCGATCGCCAATTACCAATTCCCCAATCTTATTCGCCTAGCAGCGATTCAAATGCGGCTTGCAAAGACTTGATATCGCCTACTCTGGCTACTAACAAGTTTTCGCTGCCGGCATCCTCCAGCCTGTGCTTCCAATACTGAATGCTATCGGAGTTGTTCATCCAGAAACTAATCACGGTGTTTACGACTCGATCGACATCCCAGCCGCGGTTAGGAGAAACTGTCTCCACAGATGCCACAAACGCATCGAGAGTGCACTTCCTGTTTCCCAAGTATTCTACACCTGACGGCTGCTGTTGTTGCAGCAATTCCTGCTGCTGGTTAAAAAATGTTAAAGTTGGAGATACGCCCAGGATTTCAAATGTATAGCTCATGTCATCCTCCAAAAGTATTATTTTGCCAAAATATCGATCGTCCAAAAAGCTGAAAACACTCTAATTGGCCGTTGGCGCAAAATCGCCTACGCTTAAATTTTTCCCGATAGTTTGCTCTGGATTTTGCCCGCTTATTTTATTAATAGCAAATTTTAAAAGGGAAGATTGTTAAATTGTTTACATTTATCGCGATCGCAATCCTCAAACAACCACCGGTATTTTCACAGTAGGTTGGGTTGAGGTACGAAACCCAACCTACTTTCTGAAGATTGTTAAATTACTTACATTTGTCCCCCTCACCACCCCCAACTCAACTGACAAGAGAATAGCGGTGGTATTTTTTTGAGCAACCAAGTTGCTAGTTTTTTTTTATGCCGCCGAGAAAGCGCCGAGATTAGTGGTAGCTTAGGTTTAGGGAATCTACTTTCGCAGCAAGCATACGGAAAGCCGGTATTGTAAAACATCTGTCAAAATATTGGTGTTATTGAAAAGCCTGAGTTCTCGCCTGATGAAAAGCTCGCCCAAGATGTCACTGAGCCTAGTTTTGTTGATACCGCTGGTGGTGCAAATCTCCGTAGCAGTCGGCGTGACTGGATGGCTGTCGTTTCGCAACGGCCAGAAAGCCGTCAATGACCTTGCTAACAGGTTAAGCTTGGAAGTCGCAGCCAGGACTAAAGAACATTTTCAAAGTTTTGGCGATGTGTCTCATTTGTTCCTGCAAATGAATGCTGCTGCGATCGCCTCGGGAAATTTAGACCCTGAAGACTTCCCTAACTTAGAGCGCTATTTGTGGAACCAGACCAAGCTGAGCGATCGAACTACAACCATCTACTACGGCGACGAACAGGGCAAATTTCTCTTGCTCAAGAGAGAATCAGAAGACTTAGTATACATCAGAGACGAATCAACAGCTCCAAACCGCGAAATTTATCGCCTGAACAGCCAAGGAAATCGCACTGAGCTAATTCAAACCGTCCCCTACGAGCCCCGTACTAGACCGTGGTACAAAGCTGCCAAACAGTCAGGAAAAGCCACTTGGTCTCCCATCTACGTCTTCACGGCCTCGCCAGTTCTGGGGATTACACCGGTGATGCCCATCTACACTCAAACGGGCAGCCTGCGGGGGGTACTGGCAATTGACCTGACTCTTTCTCAAATCAGCGATTTTCTCAAAAGCATCAAAATTAGCCCGTCGGGACAAGTTTTTGCGATCGAACGCAGCGGGGAAGTAGTCGCCAGTTCCACAGACGAATTGCCCTTTGTCACCGACAAAGACGGACAAAAACGGCTGTTGGCGACTAGGAGCAAAAATTTGCTAATTCGATCGGCCTCGACATACTTGCAAAAACGATTTGGCAGTTTTGAACAAATTGACAGCAAAGGACAGTTTACCTTCGATCTAGACGGCAAACGTCAATTCATTACAGTTGCTCCCCTGCGAGACGGCCGCGGCCTCGATTGGCTGATTGTAGTCGCAATCCCAGAAGCAGACTTCATGGGGCAAATTAACGCCAACACTCGCACAACTATCTTATTGTGCTTTTTTGCCTTCCTACTGGCGATCGCACTCGGAATATTTACCTCTCGCTGGGTTGTCAAACCGATTACCCGATTGCTAGAAGCTTCCAAAGCTTTAACAAAAATGTCCGAATCATCCGACTTCACCTCCTCCGAATTAAACGGCGAAGTCGAAGTTCAAGTCGTCACAGAACTCGGCCTTCTAGCTCAGTCTTTCAATCAAATGGCCCGACAATTGCGATCGTCTTTTGTTGCCCTAGAACAAACCAACTCTAGTTTAGAACAGCGAGTAGCAGAGCGGACTGCCGAACTCGAAGCCGCAGAAGCAGAATTGCGGGCTTTGTTTGCAGCCATGAACGAATTAATTATAGTTATGGATGCCGACGGCCGCTATTTAAAAATCGCGCCCACAAATCTTTCTCTGCTCTACAAACCAATCGAAGAATTAGTTGGTAAAACCGTCGGGGAGGTGTTTCCGCAAGCTACATCAGATAATTTTCTCCACCACATCCGAGCAGCTTTAGATACTCAGCAAACTGTCAGCATCGAGTACGATTTAACGATTGACAACCGCGAAGTTTGTTTTGCAGCCAGCATTTCACCGCTTTCAGAAGAATCCGTCATTTTGGTAGCCCGCGATATTACCGAACAGAAGCGAGCAGAATCGGCGCGACGCCAAAGGCAAAAACAATTGCTCAAACAAAATACGGTTTTGGTAGAATTGGCAAGAAATAAAGCGCTGTATCGAGGTGATTTGCAAGTAGCTTTGAGGCAAATCACCGAAGCGGCCGCTCATACCCTAGATGCAGAAGAAGCCGGAGCGTGGTTGTACGACGAAAGCCGATCGAAACTGCAATGTCTCGACCAATTTCACCGCAGCAGCGAACAGCATGAAGTAGGCGCCGAGATCGCAGCAGCAGACTATCCAACTTATTTTAAAGCTTTGGAAGAATACCGGACGATCGCAGCGGACGACGCTCTCTCAGATATTAGAACCAGAGAAGTTGTGGAATCTTACTTTGCACTCATCGGCATCAGATCCACCTTAGATGCGCCGGTGCGACTGGGAGGACAAACCGTCGGAGTCATCTGCATCGAACAAGTGGGAACTACTCGCAACTGGACAGTAGAAGAACAAAATTTTGCTGCTTCCCTCGCAGATTTAGTATCATTGGCGATCGAAGCCAGCGAGCGCGATCGTACACAAATCGCTTTGCGTCAAGCAGAACAAAAATATCGCAGCATCTTTGAAAATGCCGTCGAAGGCATTTTTCAAAGAACCCCCGAAGGCCACTTCTTGAGCGTAAATCCAGCTTTAGCCCGCATCTACGGCTACGCCACTCCCGAAGAATTAACATCCAATCTCACAAACATCAAGCAGCAAGCTTACGTCAATCCTCAGCAGGGCGACAAGTTCATGCGGGTGATGGAAGAATTCGGAGAAGTTTCGGGGTTTGAGTCAGAAGTTTACCGCGTTGACGGCAGCGTAATTTGGATTTCCGAAAGCGCCCGTGCAGTGTGCGGCGCCGACGGCAAGGTACTCTACTATGAAGGCAGCGTCGAGGATATTAGCGATCGCAAAGTCTTTGAATCCGCCTTGCAACTCGCCCTAGAAGCAGCCGAAGCCGCTTCCACCGCAAAAAGCGCATTTTTGGCAAACATGAGCCACGAACTGCGAACACCTCTGAATGCCATCATCGGCTACAGCGAAATGCTCCAAGAAGAAACCGAAGAATTGGGCTACGATGAACTCACCCCTGATTTAGACAAAATTCGCACTTCCGGCAGACACTTGCTATCGCTAATTAACGACATTCTCGACATTTCTAAAATCGAAGCCGGCCGCATGGATCTTTACTTAGAAACCTTCGACATCGCCGCCTTGATTGAAGAAGTCGCCTCCACCGCCGCACCGCTAATTCAGAAGAACGGCAACACTCTCAACTTGCACCAAATTACGAATATCGGCACGATGCACGGTGACATTACCAAAGTGCAGCAGATTTTATTAAATTTGCTGAGCAATGCTGCCAAATTCACTCAAAACGGTACAATTACCCTCACAGCCAGCCGAGAAAAAATCGCGGGCGACAGCAGCGAATCTAGACAAGAAAACAGTTCAGAACCTGCGGTGAATTCTCAATCTTCAATTGCTAGTAAAGAATTTTTAGTTGTTAATTGTACAGATACAGGAATTGGGATGACTCCCGACCAGTTGCAGCACATTTTCCAACCCTTTACCCAAGCAGACGCTTCCACCACCCGCAAGTACGGCGGCACCGGTTTGGGACTAGCCATCAGCCAGCGTTTTTGCCTAATGATGGGCGGCAATATTTCCGTAAAAAGTCAGGAGGGTGTTGGTTCTACTTTTACGATCGGCTTACCTCTAAATAATTAGCAGAAAGCATAAAAGTAAACCCAGCTTGTTCAAGCTGTATCTTATAACAGTGGTGGACGCAAAGTGTCCGTATATGGTGTTTTTTTAGGGGCAATCCCCCGCTTAACAACTCCTACACCTCGGTATAATGAATAAGTCCTATTATAATAAAAATTAGTTTTGAGGAAAGCCGCAATGTTACAGTACAACTTGCCGAGGAACTTGCCCTCAGCCGATGAACTGCTAGACTCGGATGAAACGCCTGTGGATAATGAACTGCAAGAACTAATACCGGGGTTGTTAAAAGCAATATTGCTCATACTTTGGGCAGAACGCATGGACTGGTTTTTTGGGATAGATATGGGTATTTACCATCACCCTGACGAACCGCCCATTGTCCCAGATGCTTTCTTAAGTTTAGGAGTAGAACGGTTTTACGACGAAGAATTGCGTCCCAGTTACGTGGTGTGGGATGAAAATGTCATGCCGCTTTTCGTGCTAGAAGTTGTTTCCCCAACTTATCGCAAGGAATACAGCACAAAATTAGAGACTTATCAAGCTTTAGGCGTACTTTATTACGTCATTTATTCTTCCCGCCGCCGTCGTAAACCTCATTTGGAAGTACACAAGTTAGTCAATGGGAAGTACGAGTTACAGTCAGGAAATCCAGTTTGGATGCCAGAAATAGGTTTGGGGATTGGTTGTGAAAGGGGAAATTATTCTGGGGTGACAAGGGAATGGTTGTATTGGTATGACGCCGATGGAAAACGCTATCTGACACCTGAAGAACAGGTGAAAGAATCAGCGCAGCGCGCCCAACAATTAGAGCAGCGCGCCCAAGAATCAGCGCAGCGCGCCCAACAATTAGCTCAACGATTGCGGGAGTTGGGGATAGATCCAGATAGTGTGAACTAATTGCAGTCAGTAATTCGCTTTTTGTGATGAGCTTAAGTTACCCAAATCCAATTTAGTTCTTCTTTTGTTTGGCGGTGCGTGAGTCTCTGTTTTTAAGTACGAAATCCGGGATTTTTCTCTCATATCCTGTCTGGTTGAAGATTTGTCATTCCCAAAGAAGTGAAGAATCTGGCTTTTTCGGCTCTCACGACGACGTGAGAGCTTGACTCATGACAACCAAGTTTTTACGGCACATATTTTGAGAGTATTGTTTAATTCCTTTGAATGCTTCTCGGGTCTAGAGCATCCCGCAACCCATCCCCCAATAAATTAAACGCCAAAACGGTTAAAATAATCAGTATTGCCGGAGGCCAAACCAACCAAGGCTGCAACACTAAAATTGAAGCATTAGTAGACAGGGATAGCAAATTTCCCCAAGAAGGATCGGGCTGTTGAATTCCCAACCCAATTAAACTCAAAACCGACTCCGCCACAATAAAACCCGGAACCGACAAAGTAGCAGAAATAATTACGTAAGTTGCTGTTTGCGGCAACACGTGGCGGACAATAATATAAATTGGATTGGCACCCATAGCCCGCGCCGCCTGCACGAATTCTAGCTGTTTAATTGACAGTACCTGACCGCGAATCACCCGCGCTAAACTCGCCCAACTGATAAATGAAGTAATCAGCACAATCAATATAAATCGCTGAACGCTTGTCAATCCCGGAGGCAGCACTGCTGCTAGCGCTACTAATAAATAAAGACCGGGAATCGTCATCAATACTTCGGCGAAGCGCATTAAAATACTGTCAACCCAACTGCCGAAATAACCAGATATGCCTCCGATCAACAATCCCAAGGGAAAAGAAATTGCTATTCCTACTAAACCGATGCTGAGGCTAATTCTGCTGCCGTGTACTAAGCGACTGAATTGATCGCGAGCTTGTTCATCCGTGCCTAAAAGATTAATTTGGCCTTCTCCTGTAGTGCCAAAAAGGTGCCTGTCAAAAGGCAAAATTCCTAAAAATTTATAGGGAGAAGCTTTGACAAACAAACCTAAAGCAGAGGGTTTTTGCCAGTCTACAATTACCTCGCGATCGCCCGTATTCGCATCCACAGAACCCTGAGTAGTCGGATAAACGTGGGGGCCGATAAATCGCCCGTCTGGGGTGGCTAAATAAATCTGAGTCGGCGGCAGCAAGGAACCGTTTAATTGAGAGTCATAGGGGTCGTAAGGCGCGACAAATTCGGCGAAAAGTGCTACTGTATAAAAAATTAACAGCAGCACGGCTCCCAACCGAGCTAGAGGATTTTTTTTAAGATTTTGCCACCATTTCATAAGTTTTTAGGTTTGAGATTTTAAGTGGGTTCGCAGTAAGAACTAAAGTCCTTTCTTAATGGGTTCAGCAGCAAAGACTGAATCCTTTAATAATAAACTTTTTCATGACTGAAGTCCTTACTAAGCTGTCACGCATTTAAATTACATATTGAGGGCGGGCGGGACGCCCAACCCCTACTCCCCACAAGACGGCGAATGGTTTTTTGACATTCAATTTAAATGCACAACAGCTTACAAACATTAAACTATTTTTGTTCGTCGGCAACCAAAATTATTCTACTTTCATTGTCTGCTATTTTCCCCAATTCCTCGCCGCTAAAGGGATTGTAGAAAAACGAACCTGTTTGCGGCGGCAATTTGGGATTGAGTACAATTTCAACTATACTTTTTACAACCCCAGTGAGCGGAATTGCCAGGATAACTCCCAACAACCCTCCCACTCTACCTCCTAACAGTAAAGCTGTGAAAATAATTACCGGGCTCAATCCGGTGAGATTGCCCATGATTCGGGGAGCTACTACATTATCCTTGATTTGCTGGAGGGCGATCGCCACTACCAAGACTTGCAGCGCCAGCCACCAATCAATAAACGCTACAATTATACTAACAGTGCCAATCCCCAAAGTTGCTCCGATAAACGGAATTATTTCCGTCAATCCTATAAACACGGCAAACAACAGAAAAAACGGAACTTGCAGCCACCAAAAAGCCAGTGTCAACGAGATAGCCATCAATAGTCCCAGCAATAACTGTCCCGATACAAATCGCTGGAGGTTTCGCTGCAAAGTCTCTGTTAAAACATAGCGAATGTCTGGGGAAAAAATACTGGTTAAACCCTGCCAAACTCTTTGCCCGTCTAGGAGCATATAAAAGGAAATCACCACAATAAAAATCAAGTCCAAAAACCAGTTAACAGTACCGACAACTAAGCCTAGACTCGTACCCGCGATCGCCTGCACTTGTTCCTGTACTTTCGCTGATAACTGCTGCTCCAATATTTGCACGTCAAACGGCAAATTGCGATCGGCGCTCCAAGTTTGAAATTCACCTAGCTGCATTCGCCCCGACTCCAGCAAGTCCGGGAACCTCACCCCCAACTGCCTCGCTTGGCTGAACACCGGCGGTACAATAGTTAGACCGATTACTACTACTACCACACCCGCAGTCAAATAAACCAGCCCCGCAGCTACTCCCCGCGGCAAAAATACTTGCAGTCTTGCTACTGCATAATTTAATAAAAATGCAATGAGTCCCGCCGTTACTAAAATGCTGACCAATTCCCCCACATAACTGATAGCAGTCAGGGTAAACCATCCCGTCACTAGCACTAGCAACCAAGTAATTAGAAACTGTTGGACGGGAGAAAAGACACTATTCATTGTGATTTTTGTCAACTAAACAGGCACAAATTTTTTAGTCGCTGTGCCGTATTCTACAACACACATATTAGAGTATAGATTAGCAATAATCAGTTCAAGATTAGACTGAATTCTCTCACCATTGATGACTTGGTGACGGCAAAACCGCTCCGGGACTGACAATGCCAGTTCGATCGCCCCGACGATCGCCCCGACGAGCTAATATTCCGTATGCCCCGGAGGCAGATCGAATTAAATGTCGATCGAACAAACTGTCTATCGAAATCGCCCTTCTCAGGTGAAACGGCGCAACACTCACCCAAAAGGGGGAGGCGCGACTGCTCGTGCCCTCCGCTACAATGAACTAAATAATATCGTAATCTTTCTTTACAATATAAAAAAAGGAAAGGCTCATACTGGCGAGAGGAACTACCGTGACTAATCAAGTTTTTTCAGAAGCCGAAGAAAAGCAACCCCTTCCCCCCGTGGAGAGCGGACGCGACAGGAATTCAGCAGTGGATGTAGCTCAAAGTGAAGTCTCAGACAACTCTCGCTGGCAATTCTCCGCTGAGGAAGATGAACGAGAAGTTGCGCTGGAACTTCCAGAAATCGAGGAGGAACAGGTTTGGGAATCAGAAGCAACTGAAGTTGGGCCCCGCAAAGAAATCAGGTGGCCTGCCTTGTTGGCGGGCGCAGGGGTTGGCGTGGCTGCAACGCTGCTAGCAGTAAACTTGAGTGGGGGCAAGCAGAGTTCACCTCCGGCAGCTCCAATTCCATCGGTAAACCAGCAGGCAATGGCTGCGACGGTGACAGTGGCGCCTGTGGAATCGGCCCAGGTGGGTGAAACTTTGGAAGCGACGGGCACGGTGGCAGCCTATGACTTGCTGCCGGTACTGCCACAAGCCAACGGTTTGCAAATCAAGCAGGTTTTGGTGAATGAAGGGGATGCGGTAGAAAAAGGTCAGACGATGGCGGTTTTGGACGATTCGGTGCTGCGATCGCAAATTGCCGAAGCGCTTGCTGGAGTACAATCGGCTAATTCTACGGTAGAACAAGCCGAAGCTCAGGTGCAGCAAGCCCAGTCTACCCAACAAGAAGCCCAAGCCGGCGTCGCTCAAGCCCAAGCTGGCGTTGAAAAAGCCATCGCTGACGCAGCGCAAGCCCAAACAGGCGTCGGGCAGGCAAGAGCCGGTGTGGAGCAAGCTAAAGCTGGTGTCACTCAAGCTAGAGCCGGCATTGCCTCCGCCCAGGCTCAATTAGATCAAGCTCAAAGAGAAGTAAATCGCAGTCAAAATTTGGCGACTCAGGGAGTAATTAGTCGGCAAGATTTAGAAAGACGCAAGACAGAGCGACAGACTGCGGTTCAAGAATTGAACAAAGCTAAAGCTGACTTGAATACAGCTTTGGAAGAACAGAATAAAGCAGCGGAAGAAGTGCGATCGGCTATTGCTCAAGTAGCTACTGCGGTCGCTAATATCAGTACGGCTAGAGCAGCCCTCGCCAGCGCTCGTGCTAAAGTGAATACGGCCGGAGCGAGTGTCAGCAGTGCGAGAGCAAATGTCGGAAATAACGCAGCAAGTGTCCGCAGCAATGATGCACAAGTCAAACAGTTACAAACTCAACTAGAACAAACTATAGTGCGAGCGCCGGATAGCGGCACTGTGGCTGAAAGAATTGGTCGAGTTGGGGATGTTTCTTCGGGAAGTCAAAAACTCTTTTCGATTATTCGCGGCAACAAGCTGGAACTGCAATTGAAAGTACCGGAAACTCAGGTGGCGCAAGTGCAGCCGGGAACAGCAGTGCAAATTACTTCGGATTCTGACAAGCGGATTAAGTTGTCAGGAACTGTGCGAGATATTTCGCCGCTTGTTGACCCGCAAAATCGGCAAGCTACGGTGAAAATTGATTTGCCGGCAAGCGAGTTTTTGCGATCGGGAATGTTTTTGCGCGCATCGATTTCGACGGCAACGGCTCAAGGTTTGAAAGTCCCCGCTAAAGCTCTTTTGCCACAATCTGACGGCAGTTCTATTGTTTACAAACTTGTCGGCGAGGACAAGGTGCAGGCTCAACCTGTGCAAGTTGGGGAAATTTCTGGGGGCGCTGTTGGCGATTTGACCGATGCTAAGGTAGAGGTTAAACAGGGTTTGAAAGTCGGCGATCGCGTGGTTGTTACTGGGGCTGGTTATCTTAAGGATGGCGATCGGGTTAAAGTTGTTCCTTCCTCTGCCGAGAAGCCTAATGCTCGATCGAAATAAGCAAGCGCCCTCAAAAAGGTAGGAATCAAAAAAAATAATTATTTCATATATAGCAATCCTTGCAGGAGTCGTAAATTTTTTACCCGACTCCAACCCTTCCCGAACCGGCGGGGAGAAAGTCAGAAATTCACAAATGATTTAGGATTGCTAAGGATCGCGAATTAAATAACTTACAATTTTAATTGTTATTGTGGGATGGGCGTCCCGCCCGTCCAAAAAGGGC